>DATGDV010000287.1:0-8183 GCA_035310685.1 Thermoanaerobaculia bacterium | reverse complement strand
TTCGTCACGGGTCTTCTCGCGGTCCGGGCCGCACGCTGCGGCGAAGGCTGGACTCGCGGGAAAACGGCCGTCTTCCTCGTTCTCGCGGGCCTGCTCTGGGGCTGCTCCGACGAGATTCACCAGTCGTTCACGCCCGGCCGGGACGTCGAAATTGGCGACGTCCTCGCCGACACGGCGGGCGTTGCGCTCGCGGTGGCGCTGGGAGAAAAGATTCTTAGAAAAATGCGATTGGGAAAAGTCGTTCAATAGGCGCAGGGGGCGCTACGGGCGCGGAGAGGGTGCGGGGGGACGACGCACCGCGTCGTCGCCGCGGGTTCCCCCGGAACAAAAGCAGCGACGAATTCTGCGCGCTATTGGCGCGCTCGCCCGCCAAGGGCGGGCGAATTCGTCCCGGCCACTCGCGAAGCGAGTGGCTGGGGGGCAGGGATTTGAACCCCGATAGCCAGATCCAGAGTCTGGAGTCCTACCGTTGGACGACCCCCCAACGAACGCAGGACCGCGGATTATGCGTGTCCCACCGCGTCGGGTCAAACCGCGGAGCGGACCTCTACTGCCCCGCGAGACTGCGGAAGAACGCCGCGAGATCCTCCGGACTTCCGCTGCCCTGATACGTCACGGAGATCCCGCCGGAACGCGAGATCTTCGCGGGACGCCCCGGCCGGCCCCGCCTTCCGGACATCGCTGCCACGCCGGCTGGCCTCGCGCGAACCGCGCGCTGTCGCCTAGTGCCGGCGGGTCGCAGGCGCGAGACGTCGGGCGGACCGAGCCGAATTCCGAACTTCGATCCCACCGTTTCGATGACCTTCTTGGCTTCGAGAACCGGGTCCTTCTTCAGCATGGCCTTTGCGTACGCAATCGCGCCCGGACGGTCGATTCCGAGACGTTTGCGTACATCGCGGATCACGCCTGCGCTGATCGTCTTCGGATTCAACTTGAAGGCCTTGCCGATCGCCGCCTTCACCTCTCGCTCGGTGAGCGCCTTGTTCTTCTTGAGCGTATCCGTCACGAACGTGCGGATACCCGCGGCATTCTTGTCCATCCGGATGTTCCTCCCTTTGCCACAACTCTCTCACAAGACAGACCAAGAGATCAACTATTGGCGATTCCGAACGAATCGAAGTCCCTATAGAATGTCCATCCCATGCTTGAAGACTTTCGCAACGAACCCTTCACTGATTTCTCGCAGGCCGAGTCCCGTTCCGCCTTCGAGTCCGCTCTCACACGCGTCGAGCGCCAAAGGGGCGTCGAGATTCCCCTCGTGATCGGCGGCCGCCGCTTCAGGACCGGCCGCCTCCTCGAGAACCGGAACCCGGCCGACCGCGCCGAGGTCCTCTCCCGCCATCACCTCGCGGACCGAAAGGCCGCGGCGAAGGCGCTCGAGGTCGCGGTCAAGGCGCAAAAGGCCTGGGGCGACGTCGCGCCGCGCGAGCGGGCTTCCGTGCTGCTGCGCGCCGCGGCGAGCATGCGCGAGAGGAAGCACGAGTTCTCCGCGACCATGGTGCTCGAGATCGGCAAGTCCTGGCCTGAAGCCGACGTCGAGACCGCCGAGGCGATCGACTTCCTCGAGTTCTACGCCCGCGAAATGCTTCGCTGGGGGGGCGAGATCCCGGTCACTCCGTACCGCGGGGAGTTCCCCGAGACGGTCTACCTTCCTCTCGGCGCGGGCGCCGTCATTCCGCCGTGGAACTTTCCGAACGCCATCCTGACCGGAATGACGTCCGCGGCCGTCGTCACGGGCAACGCGGTCGTTCTCAAACCCGCGTCCGACACGCCGCTCGTCGCGTGGAAGGTCTTCAACGTCCTCGAAGAGGCGGGGGTACCCGGCGGCGTCCTGAACTACCTGCCGGGGCCGGGCAGCGACGTCGGTGACTTTCTCGTCGAGTCTCCCGCGACGCGTTTCGTCTCCTTCACCGGCTCGAAGGCGGTGGGTCTCGGCATTCACGAAAAGGCTTCGAAAGCCGTCCGCGGCCAGCGCTGGATCAAGCGCACCGTCCTCGAAATGGGCGGAAAGGACTTCATCGTGGTGGACGAAGACGCGGACTTCGAGTTCGCCGTCTCGCAGGTCGTCGCCTCGGCGTTCGGTTTCCAGGGCCAGAAGTGCTCCGCCTGCTCGCGCGCGATCGTCCATCGGCGGCTCTACAAGCGCTTCGTGGACGCCGTCGTCGCGCGAACGGCGAGGCTCAAGCAGGGTCCGACGCGCGACCACACCAATTTTCTCGGGCCCGTCGCGTCCGAGCGACAGCTCAAGACGGTCACGGACTACGTCAAGGTCGGCAAGCGCGAGGCTCGGCTCGGGACGGGCGGGACGTGGAACGGGCGGGTCGGGAACTTCGTCGCCCCGACGGTCTTCTACGACGTGAAGCCGTCGGCGCGCATCTTCCGGGAGGAGATCTTCGGCCCCGTGCTCGGAATCACCGAAGCGAAGGATTTCGAGACCGCGATCGCCCTCGCGAACGCGTCGGAGTACGGTCTCACGGGCTCGTATTTCGGCCGCGACCGCTTCCGGATCGCGGAGGCCAAAAAACGCCTCCACTGCGGGAATCTGTACATCAACAGGAAATGCACGGGCGCGCTCGTCGGGGTCCATCCCTTCGGCGGCTTCGACATGTCCGGGACGGACAGCAAGGCCGGCGGCCGCGACTACCTCGGGCTTTTCCTCCAAGCCAAGTCGATTTCGGAGAAGCTCTGACGGCCGATGCACGCCGCAGCCGGGGGTGAGGGGGAACGGGGAGCCAAGACCCCGGCGAGCGCATATCGGAGAAGTGCTCTAGTCAGTCGAGGGGCAGGTTGAGCCTCTTCAAGAGAGCCGCGTAGCGAGGGTCGTCGCGCAGCCGGGCCAGGAGCGGATCGACCTTGAGCTCGACGAGCCCCCCGTCCTTCTGCGCGACAGACCGGTCGAGCCACTCGAAGGCCTTGTCGCGCTGGCTGCACCAGGCGTAGACCTCGGCGACCTGGAAGGCCGAGCTCCGGGAGTACCTTGCGATCAAGTCGTCGAGCTCTCGCTGGGATTCCCGGGCTTGCCCGAGATCGTGCCAGGCCATGGCGAGACCGGCCGGGCGGAATCCTGCCTGAGCACGCTCGAACTCTGGGAGAGCGCCCTTCGGATCGCCCTCGAGAAGCGCTTCGACCCCAAGCGAGAACCGGGCGTACCCAAATTCCGGATTGATCTCGACGGCCCGGGCGAGGGCCTTTCTCGCCTCCTCGAACTGTCCGCTCTCCTGAAGGTGGATCCCGAGGAAAGTCCATGCCGGCGCCGAAAGAGGGTCGAGATCCGCCGCCTTCCTCGTCGCCGCGACGGCTTCGGCCAACCGCCCGCAGGAGGCGAGGAACTCGCCGTATCGCCACTGCGTGTCGCTGTCGCCCGGCTGAAGGGAGAGCGCCCGATCGAAGTCCGCGCGGGCTCCGCCCCAGTCCCAGGCGATCCCGGAACGTAGGAAGCCGCGCGCGGCGAAGGCCTCCCCGAGCTCCGGATCGAGGGAGATCGCCTTGTCCGCCGCCGAAAGGGCGCTCCGGTTCCCCTGATCCCTCTCGGCTGCGGTCTCCGCAAAGTCCGCCACGAACATCTCCGCGATCGCAAGACCTGCCCACGCGGCTGCGTATCCCGGGTCGAGCATGATCGCTTTCCGGTAGGCCTCGCGCGAACGGCGAAAGTCTTCCGGGCTGGCGCGGTTGAAGAACTGCCGCCCCAGCAGGAACTGGTTGTAGGCCTCTGGATTCGACGTCCGGTGCCGGGACGTCACCGGTGGCTCCTTTCGCAGGAGCCTCACTTTCAGGGCCGCCACCACGGCCCCGGCGATCTCGTCCTGCACCGCGAAGATCTCGGTCATCTTCCGGTTGTACGTCTCCGCCCAGATCTGATAGCCGTCGGCGACGTTGACGAGCTGGGTCGAGACCCGGATTTCGTCGCCCGACCGACGCACGCTCCCCTCGAGGACCGTCGCGACGTTCAGCTTCCTTCCGATCGTGCGCAAGTCCTCGGTCTTTCCCTTGAACGCGAACGAGGACGTCCGGCCCGTCACGTGAAGCTCCTTGGCCTTCGCGAGAAGGCCCATCAGCTCTTCCGAGAGGCCGTCGGAGAAGTACTCCTGCGCCTTGTCGTCGCTCAGATTCGTGAAGGGAAGGACGGCGATGGACGGGACGACGACCGACGCGCCTGCGGAAGATGCTCCAGGCGAGCCGCCGCGCCCCCGCGCGAGCCAGACCCCGCCCGCCGCGAGTACGGCGACGGCGGCAGCCGCCGCCGCGATCGAGAACCAAGGGACTTGTCGACCGGCCCGGCCTTCTCCGGCCGGCGTCTCCTCGAGGTCTGGCAGGGCATCGGCGATGTCGCGGAGCCGCTTCGAGGGATCTTTCTGGAGGGTTCTCCGAAGGAGAGAGACGAGGCGCGAAGGCGTACCGGGCGGCATCCGCGAGAGGTCCGCTTCTCCTCGCAGAATCGCCGCCATCGTGTCCGGGGCGCTGTCCCCTTCGAACGCGCGCCGCCCCGTGAGCATTTCGTACAGGACACACCCGAACGCCCAGATGTCCGTCCGCTTGTCCACGGGCAAGCCTCGCGCCTGCTCCGGCGACATGTAGCCGACCGTCCCCAGGACGACGCCCGCCTGGGTGTGCTTCGAGGCCGTCGGCGCGTCCGTGTCGGCGCCCGCCGCCTTCGCCTCGGCCTTCGCCAGCCCGAAATCGAGAATCTTCACCCGTCCGTCGTGCATGACCCTGACGTTCGCGGGCTTGAGGTCGCGGTGGACGATTCCCTTCTCGTGCGCCGCCGAGAGCGCCCCGGCGATCTGACGCGCGAGTGAAAGAGTCTCTTCGAGCGAAAGGGGTCCGGACGCGAGCCGCTCAGCGAGGTCGAAACCCTCGACGAGCTCCATGACGAGGATGTGGCGCGCCGCCGTAGAGGAAGAGGAAGAAGGAGGACCGGGGATCTCTTCGAACGAGTAGACTGCCGCGATTCCGGGATGGTTGAGCGCGGCGAGCAAGCGCGCTTCCCTCTCGAAGCGCCCTTTTCTCTCTTCACCTTCCAAGAAATCTTCGGGCAGTACCTTCAACGCGACGTCACGGTTGAGGCGCGGGTCTCTGGCCCGGTACACCTCGCCCATCCCGCCCGCTCCGAGGACAGCGAGGATCTCGTACGGGCCGAGGCGAACACCCGGCGACAGGCTCATTGGGTGACGCGGTCATTATGCCGCCGGAATAAAGCCATCCCACCCTGCGTTACCACGAGCGAATAGAACAGTCGCCGGAGGGGGCGCGACCGACGGCTCGCGCCCGGCTCCTGGTCGGAGCTCCCGATGATTACGATTCGTCCCGCCAAAGAACGCGGCCATGCAACCCACGGCTGGCTCGACACCTGGCACACGTTCTCCTTCGCCGACTACCACGACGAGCGGCACATGGGCTTCCGGGCCCTGCGCGTCCTCAACGACGACACCGTGCAGCCGGGCCAGGGGTTCGCCAGGCACGGGCATCGGGACATGGAGATCGTGTCGTACGTCCTCGAGGGCGCGCTCGCCCACAAGGACAACATGGGGAATGGCTCGACGATCGTGCCCGGCGACGTCCAGTACATGAGTGCCGGAACGGGCGTCCTCCACAGCGAGTTCAACGCGAGCGCGAACGAGCGCGTCCATTTCGTCCAGATCTGGATACACCCGGACCGGGCAGGGCATGCGCCGAGGTACGGGCAGATCCGCGTCGAAAAGGCGGACAAGACCGGGAGGCTTCGCCTCGTCGCCTCGCCGGACGGCGCGGACGGCTCGCTCGCGATTCGGCAGGACGCGAAGCTCTACGCCTCAGTCCTCGAGAAGGGAATGAAGACGTCGCTCGAACTTCCCAAGGGACGGCACCTGTGGGTCCAGGCGCTGCGCGGCACGGTGGATGTCAACGGCCGCGCGCTCTCGGCCGGCGACGGCCTGTCGGCTTCGGACGAGACGTCGTTCACGTTCGAGGCGGCCAAGGGCGAGGCGGAGTTCCTCGTCTTCGACCTGGCCTAACGGTAACCGTCTCAGCCCAGCGCGGGCAGATCCCTGCAGCAGACCTCGCGGCAGCGGTCGTAGACCGAGCCGCGCTTGACCGGCGTGAAGCCCGCGTCGCGGATGAGCGCGAGCATCGCCTCCTCGCCCATCCGGTTGTGCGAGCCGGCCGCGGCGACGACGTTCTCCTCGATCATGATCGAGCCGAGGTCGTCCGCGCCGAACGACATCGCGACGCTCCCGATCTTCGCGCCCTGCGTGAGCCACGAGCCCTGCACGTGCGGGACGTTGTCGAGGTAAAGGCGTGCGATCGCGAGCGTGCGCAGGTAGTCGACGCCGCCCGCCGTCTCGACCGTGCCGTCCATCGCGGTGTTCTCCTCCTGGAACGTCCACGGGATGAAAGCCGTGAAGCTCTCGACGCCCTCGGCGAGCGACTCGTCCTGCACGCGGCGCACGACGTCGAAATGCCGAAGGCGTTGCTCGTGCGTCTCGCCCACGCCGAACATCATCGTGGCCGTCGTCGGCATGCCGAGGCGGTGGGCCTCGCGGTGCACCTCCGCCCACTTGAGCGTCGGCGCCTTCGTGAGCGCCCAGATGCGCTTGCGGACCCCGTCCTCGAGGATTTCGGCGCCGCCCCCCGGAACGGACTGGAGCCCCGCCTTCTGGAGACGCCCGAGGACGTCCGCGATCGTCGTCTTCTCCTTCTTCGCGAGGAAGTGGATCTCCGGCGCCGAGAACGCGTGGCGGTGCACACGCGGGTATTTTTCCCTCAGGAACGCGAGCATCTCCTCGTAGAACGAGAACGGCAGCTCGGCGTGGACGCCTCCCTGCAGGAGGATGCCCGTGCCGCCCAGCGCGATCGTCTCCTCGACCTTCCGGCCGATCTCCTCGAACGGCAGGACGTAGCCTTCCGCGTCGCCGGCCGGCCGGTAGAACGCGCAGAACACACAGCGGTAGATGCAGACGTTCGTGTAGTTGATGTTCCGGTCGACCTGGTACGTGACGCGGTCGACCGGGTGCTTCCGCCGGCGCACGCCGTCCGCCGCGGCCCCGGCCTCGAGCACGGTCGCCTCCCGGAAGAGCGTGAGTCCCTCGTCGAACGTCAGGCGGGCGCCGCCGCGGACGCGTGCGAGCGCTGCCGCGACGCGGCGGGAGCCGCCGAGACCGGGCACGGGCGCGTTCGGCAGGACGGCCGCCGGGGCGGCCGGAGCAACGAAGGCCGTGGACACGTCAGCTCTCCCGGCGCGGGATGAGCGGCACGCCCGCGAAGGGCGGCAGGTCGGGCGACGGAAGGAGGCCGTGAACGTGCGCGCGGCGGTAGAACTCGGCGAGGCCCTTCTCGTCCTCGACCTCGAGGTCGTGGTGGAGATTCCCGTCGAGGTATTCGTGGAGCGCCGCCTGCTCGAGGCCGGTCCGCTGGGAAGCCACCGCGACGATCTCCGCCAGATGCGTCTTCGCGTATTCACGCGACCACAGGAACGGCTCCGGCGGCACGGAGGGCCGCACGGCCCACACCGCGAACACGAACGGCAGGCCGGTGAGGCGCTGCCAGCCTTCCGCGAGGTCGAGAACGTGAAGGCCGGAAAGGTCCGCCTTCAGCGCGGGATCCCCGATGAGAAGGGCCGCGTCGTGGTGCGCGAGCATCTCCCCGAGGTCCGGCGCCGCCACGTGGAATTCCGGCTTCATGCCGAGGAGGTCGCGGAACAGGATCCGCGCCATCGCGGCGGACGAGCGCGAGGCGACGTCGAGGGCCACCGTCTTCGCAGCCTCGAGGGGCTCACGGCTGACGAGGACGACGCTCCGCACGCGTTCGCGCGACGCGATCCCGATTCCGCGCACGATCCGGATTCCGGGAATGCGGGCCGCCTCGATCGACGGCACGAGCCCGGCGTCGACCTCTCCGCGTGCGAGGCGGTCGGCGCACGCCGACGGGATGTCGCTCAGCGCCTCGATCCCTTCCACCGCGCCGCGCAGAAGACCCCACGTCAGCGGCCAGGCGTTCACGTAATCCACGAGCGAGGCGCGCAGCACGGCGGTCATTCCCCTCCTAAAAATACACCACGACGGCGCTTCCGGGGCGGACTCGGCGACAATGAGCCGTGCGCCCCGACACACCCCCTCTCACGGTCTCCGTGGTGATGCCCTGCCTGAACGAAGCGGAAACCGTCGCGCAGTGCGTCGCCGAGGCGCGTGCGGCCCTCGACGGCGCGGGAC
>DATGDV010000286.1:0-4031 GCA_035310685.1 Thermoanaerobaculia bacterium | reverse complement strand
GCGTCAGGACCCGGTTTCCGAACTGCACGAGATACATGAGGTGAATGAAGAGCCACGCGAGCCACGCCGGGTATCCCGCGATGCGCAGGAAGCCGAAATCCGCGACCGCGCGTCCCCGGCCGATCGTCGCCATGCTCCCCTTGTCGTGGTAGCGAAACGGCGCGGAAAAAGCTCGCCCCGAGAGGCGGGCGGCGAGGACGCGTGCCACGTACCGGCCCTGCTGCATGGCGACGGGAGCGACCCCGGGAAGGGGGCGGCCGGCGTCGTCGGAGAGCGCCGCCATGTCGCCGAGGACGAAGATCTCCGGGTGCGAGGGAAGCGTCAGGTCGGGATTCACGGCGATGCGCCCGGCACGGTCTGTCTTCGCTCCGGTCGCCGACGCGAGCGCGGCCGCGAGAGGAGACGCCGCCACGCCGGCGGCCCAGAGGATCGTTCGGGCCGCGATCGTCTCGGAGGCTCCCGCGCGTGAGACCGCGACCGACGCCTCCTTCACGTCGGTGACGCTCGCGTCGACCGCGACCTCGACGCCGAGAGTCGTGAGGGCGTTTCGGGCCTTCGCGGAAAGCTCCGGCGGGTACGTGGGCAGGACGCGCGGCCCTCCCTCGACGAGAAGGATTCGGGCTTCCGACGGGTCGATCGCGCGGAACTCGCGACGCAGCGTGTGGCGGGCGATCTCGCCGAGCGCGCCCGCGAGCTCGACTCCGGTGGGACCGGCTCCGACGATCACGAACGTGAGGAGGGCGCGCCGCTCGGCGGCATCGGCTGTGATCTCCGCGCGCTCGAACGCGAGCAGGATGCGGCGCCTCATCTCGACCGCGTCCTCGAGCGTCTTCAGGCCCGGCGCCGCGGACTCCCAGTCGTCGTGCCCGAAATAGTGGTGGCGCACTCCGGCGGCGACGACCAGAAAGTCGTAGGGGAACTCTCCGCTCGACGTCACCACGCGGTGGCCGGCGACGTCGAACCCGGTCACGTCCTCGAGCAGGACGCGCGTGTTCCGGCTCCGTTTCAGGATCGCCCGGAGAGGTGCGGCGATGTTCGCGGGCGAGAGGGCGCCCGTCGCCACCTGGTAGAGAAGAGGCTGGAAGAGATGAAAGTTCCTCCGGTCGAGGACGGTGACGTCGACCGGAAGGCGGCGGAGGCGCCGGGCCGCATACAGGCCGCCGAAGCCTCCTCCCACGATCACGACGCGCGGAGCGGCCGCGTTCACTAGAATGGGATTCTAGGTGGTGCGATGAAAGAGCTCTGGGCGCGAGAGGACGAACGGGATCTCGCGGAGTTCCTCGAGGCCGTGCGCCGCGGGGATCTCGTCGGGGCGCTGTTCTCGATCGAAGGCACGCCTCGCGCGGCGCGCCGGCCGGCCGAGGCTCTCCTCGACGCAGCCGCGTCCTCCGTCCGCGTGCGCACGGCCGGAACGCGCTCCTCGTTCCAGAAGGCGCGGCTTCTCGCCCGCGTCCTCGGCGAGGACCTCGGGTTCGCCGGCGACGAGGACGACTACTACGACCCGCGCAACGTCCTGCTCGGCCCTCTTCTCGAACGCCGGAAGGGAATGCCGATTCTCCTCTCGATCCTCTGGATGGAGGTGGGTCGCCGCGCGGGGATCCCGGTGGCGGGGATCGGCCTCCCGGGCCATTTCATCGTTCGCGTCGGTCCGCCGCCCGGAACGCTCGTGGATCCGTTCGCGGGGGGCGTGCCGCTGACGGTGGACGACTGCCGGCGCAAGGTGAAATCCCTCGCGGGCGGACGAGTCCCCTGGCGCGCCGAGTATCTCCGGCAGCTCGAGCTTCCGGCGCTTCTCGAGCGCGTCCTGCGCAACCTTTCCGGCTGCCGCGGGCGGACCGGCGACGAGGCGGGCCGCTTCCGCGCCCTGACGTTCCTCTCGGCGCTGCGGCCCGACGAGCCGGAGAACCTCCTGTCGCGCGCCGAGCTCGCCGAGGAGCTGGGAGTCCGAGGCCTCGCCCGCGAGGTGTGGGCCGAGATCGTCGAGCGCTTCCCGGAGTCGGTGCAGGCCCAGGCCGCGTCCGAGAAGATGGCGGAGGAAGACGAGCCGCCCGTGTTCCATTGAGCGGCATGCGCGCGGTCGATGCCGCGATCGTCGCCGCGCGCGAAGCCGGCGACGTCCTTCTCGGGCACTTCGGGCGGCTCGACCCCGCGCGCGTCGAGGAGAAGTCGAAGAACGACGTCGTCTCGGTCGCGGATCGCGAGAGCGAGGCCGTCATCCGGAGCGTTCTCCTCGGCGTCTTTCCCGCCGACCGTTTCCTCGGAGAGGAGACGGGGCTCACGGGCGCGGACGAGACGGCTCCCTCGTGGATCGTCGACCCGCTCGACGGGACGGCCAATTTCGTGCGCGGCTTTCCGCACTGGGCGATCTCGATCGCGCGGACCCGGGGCGGCCTCCTCGGCGCTCTCGAGGCCGGCGTCGTGTGGGATCCCGTCAAGAAGGACCTGTTCGCGGCCGAAGCGGGCGCCGGGGCGTTCCGCAACGGGCAGCGGTTGCACGTGCCGCCGCGCGGAGACCTCGCCGGCGCGGCGCTCGCGACGGGATTTCCATTCCGACAGCAGCACCAGATCGACCGGTATCTCTCGATCTTCCGTGCGGTCTTCATGAAATCGCGCTCGATCCGACGCGCCGGGAGCGCCGCTCTCGACCTCGCGTACGTCGCGTGCGGCATCTTCGACGGCTTCTTCGAGTTCGGCCTCTCGCCGTGGGACACGGCGGCCGGAGCGCTGCTCGTGACGGAGGCGGGCGGCGTCGTCACGGACTTCGACGGCCGCTCGTCCTGGCGGACGCGCGGCAACGTCCTGGCCGCGACGCCCGGCGTCCACGCGGCGCTCCTCGAGGTCGTGGGGGAGATCGGAGTCCACGAGAAGGAGCTATGAAGGCCCGGGGGCTTCTCCTCGCGTTCTGCGCGATCTCGGCCGCGATGCGAGCCGAGGAGCCGGACTGGTTCGACGCGTTCCGGGGCCGGGCCTTCCTGCAGGGCGATGCCAGCTTTGTCGCGCGCGACAAGTCGGCGTCGACGGACGCGCCGCCTCTGTTCCGGGCGCGCTGGATCGTCCTTCGCTACGCGGGGTTTACCGAGAGGGAACGGCGCTTCTGGCCGTCCCGCAACCTCCTTCTCGTCGTGATGCCCTCGGGTGCCCGATACGCCCTCGAGTCGTCGCTGGGCTTCGTGGATGAGCATCACCTCGAGGAAGAGCGGCCCTGGCAGCGAGTCGCGTCCAACCGGACAGCCTTCGAGGTGTGGTCCTCCGGAGGTGAGCCGCCTTCGCCGGACGCGGCCGAGCGCGGGCCCTGCGACGGCAGCCATGGTCGTGTCCGCGCTCCGGGAGGGACGCTCGACTTCTTCGTCGACGACTTCGGGAGCCGGACCGTCCGGGCCGCGCTCGCCGAGATCGCGGCCGGGACGTTCGACCAGAACGAGCGCCGCGACCTCGCCGTGCTTCTGGAGACTTCCCTCGACGGCAAACGCGCGATCGGAAACGAGATGCCGGTCTTCCACCTCCACGATCCGCTGCTGGCGATCAACATCGCGCTTCGCGACCGGGCGCTCCCGCCCGAAAAAAGAACCGTCGTCCTCGCGCCGGAGTCGGAGTCCCCCGGCGACCTCGCGCCGTGGCGCGCCCTTGCCCACCTTCCCCCCGACCTTCCTCCGTTCCCTGAGCTGCCGCCGGAGCCCCCTGTGCGATGAGCGCGAGACGACGAGAAAGAGATTTCTCAAAAGGTGAAGAGGGGACCCGGCTTTTCGAGCGCGGCCGCTCCTCGATCGAGAGCCGGCGGCGACTTCTTCCTTTTAGGCAAATGCTCTCCGTCTTCCTCTTTCTCTTTCCTTTCCCGATCTCTGCGGGCGCCGGCGCGGGTGAAGCGACCCCGAAGGTCGTCCTCGAGCGCGTCGTCGACGGCCGAGGGAACCGCGTCTGCGACCTCGCGAAGGTGTCCGTGAAGGCCGAGAACGTGCGGCGAAGCGCCTGGCTCGTGCGCGGGCTCGTGTGGAGCGACCTCATCTTCCGCCACCACGTTCGGCGCGGCGACG
>DATGDV010000285.1:0-2028 GCA_035310685.1 Thermoanaerobaculia bacterium | reverse complement strand
CTCGCGGCGATGGTCAGCAACGTGACCGTCCTCGCGAAATACGGCGGGCTCGTCTTCATCGTCCTGGTCGCGTTCGGCCTCGGCCTTCCGAAAAGCGGCGGTCACTTCACGCCGGCGATCCCGGCGGGCAGCTTCACGCTCGCCGCGTTCGGCCTCGCGCTCGTCTCGACGCTCTGGGCCTTCGACGGCTGGGCCGACCTCGCCAACAACGCGGGCGAGGTCGTGGATCCGGCGAAGAACCTTCCCCGCGCGCTCATCGGCGGCACTCTCGCCGTCGTCGCGATCTACCTCCTCGCGAACCTCGCGTACCTCGCGGTCCTTCCGATCGACCGGATCCGCGTCTCGAAGCTCGTCGCGGCCGACGTCGCGCAGGCCGTCCTCGGCAGGGCCGGCGTCGCGTTCGTGTCGGCCACCGTGATGGTCTCGACGTTCGGCACGCTCAACACCGTGCTTTTCACGAGCCCACGCGTCTTCTTCGCGATGGCGAACGACCGCCTCTTCTTCCGGCCGATCGCGTCGGTGCACCCCCGGTGGGGCACGCCCTGGGTGTCGATCTCGATGACCGCAGCTCTCGGCATCGCCTTCGTCCTGTCGCGCACCTTCGAGCAGCTCGCCGACGCGTTCGTGACCGCGTTCCTGCCTTTCTACGCGCTCGCGGTCGCATCGGTGTTCCGGCTCAGGCGCGCGCCCGGCTACGCGCCGTCTTTCCGCGCGCCTCTCTTCCCGCTCGTCCCGGTCCTCTTCCTCTCGTCGGTGCTCTACCTCCTCGCGAACGCGATCGTCCAGCCCGAGAGCCGCTGGTCGACTCTCGCGGTCCTCGGCGTCGTGGCCGCGGGAATCCCGATCTACTACCTGACGGTGGGAAGAGCGAGCGCATCGGCCCCCGGAGCGTAGCCGTCTCGGGGACGAACGGCTCGGCCAGATCGATTCCTGAAAAAAGCCATGAGAACACGGGAAATCCCTGAAGACTCCCGGTCCGGCCGAATAGCACGTTGCGGCCATGAGACGCCGCACACGTTCGCTCGCGCCCCTCTTCGCCATCGCCTGCGGCATGCTCGTGGGTGCGCCCCGCCTCAGCGCCCAGGAACGGCAGCCCGCCCCGATCTCACGGGTCGTCTGCTCTCCCCTGCCCGCCGCCGGGCTCTGTTGGTCGGACAACGCCGTCGCTCCCGTCGGCCAGTTCCGGATCGAGAGCGAGAGCGACGTGTACGCGGCCTTCGCGCTCGATGCGATCCGGCCCGGCTGCGCCGACGTGGCCGCCCGACGGTTCGAGGACCGCCTGCGCGCATCGCTCGAGTTCTACAGCGGACCCGCCGAGTCCGCGATTCGCGTTCAGGATCCGCGAAGCGGAAAGATGGTTCATCCATTTCAGTCGTGGCTTGCGGGCGCCATGGTCACGCACGTCTTCTACGCGGCGTGGGAATTTCGCCGCGCCGGGATCGCCGTCGACGACGAATTGCTGCGCGCGGTGGAGACGTTGTACGCAGAGATTCCCGTGCCGCAGGATCCCGGATGCGGGTTGCGGTCTCTGCCGGGAGTGAACAGTTGCATGGACGACTTCACCCTCACGGCGAGCGGCGCGGCATGGATCGCGGCTTACGAGGCGAGCGAGGGGCGCGTCGACGATCCGTCTGCCTCCCCGATCGTCCGCCGGGCGCGAGCGCTCGTGAGTGAAGCGCTGAGCCCGATGTCCGAGCGCGGGGGAGGGCCCTGCCTCCTCTTCCTCGAGACTCTCCAGGACGGCTCGCGCCGCGCACGGTGCGACGGCGATCCGACAACCGCGAAGCTCATCGGCGCCGACCACAATCGCGAAAACCCGGGCTACGGCCTCGGCCTCATGACGGGCATTGCGAGCGCGTGCGCCGGATTGTTCTTCGCCGGCGAACCGTGCGCGTTCACCGAGTCGGAGGCATTCGTCTCTCGCGAGCTCTTCCGGCACGCTCAGGAAAAGTCACTCCCGGATGGAAGCGCCTTCGAGGGCCCGGGCCCGCGCGGATGCCTCGACTTCACGAACCCCGACGGTCCGAC
>DATGDV010000284.1:0-4138 GCA_035310685.1 Thermoanaerobaculia bacterium | reverse complement strand
CCCGGCGCCGGCGACGTCCACGAACCCCGCTCCCGGCCGCCCCGCGAGAATCGCCTTCAGGAGACCCCAGCCGAGGCCGGCCACGCCCAGCCACGCGAGCCACTTCACCTTCACGGGAATCACGAAAAAGATCAGGAATTGCATGTCTGGAAACAGGTACGCGTAGGCGAAGAGCATCGATGCGCCCGTCATGAGGCTCCCGGACGTGAGCGCGCTTCCGGTGACGAGCGCCGCGAGCGACGCTCCGAACGTCGAGACGAGCCAGAAGACGGTGAACTCCGCGGTTCCCCACTCGGCCTCGAGCGCGGAGCCGAGGATGTAGAGGATGAGCGTGCCGAAAAAGAGCCCGAAAGGCTCCGCGTGCAGGAACTGGTACGTCACGAACGTCCACGGCCTCTCGAACGCGCTCCTGGGATCGAACGCGAAGAGCCCGTACGCCTGTTCCGGGTTCATCTTCGAGAGGAAGAAGAAGATGAAGTGAAAGCCGCAGAGCGGCAGCGTGAGGCCCAGCTTCGGCGCGAAGAGGTCGTTGCGATCGCTCATCCGCGCCGCCCGAATCGTCTCTCGAGGTCCTCGTGCGGGAAAGCGAGGAAAATGGGCCGCCCGTGCGGACACGTCCACGGGTCGCGGCAGGCGGCGAGATCCGCGAGAAGCCGCGCGGCCTCGGCGTGCGCGAGCCGGTGGTTCACCGTGATCGCGCCGCGGCAGGCGAGCGAGGCGGCGAGGACCTCACGCCGCAGCGCGGGCGAGGACGCGGAGCCCTCGGGAAGGACCGCGAGGCGCGCGAGAGTGTCGCGAAGCGCCGGGATGACCGAGGAGGCCGGCATCTCGGGGGGAGCGGCCGAGACGAGGAACGTCCGGCCCGAGAGCTCCGAGACCACGAACCCCGCTTCGCCGAGCAGGTCGTCCGACCGCGAGAGGAGCGCGGCCTCGTCCGGCGTCGCCTCGAACGTCGCGGGCGTGAGGAGACTCTGCGGTGAGATTTCGGAAGTCTCCAGCTTCTCGAGAAATCTCTCGTACCGCACACGCTCGTGCGCGACGTGCTGATCGACGAGCACGAGGCCCTCCTCGCCCTCGGCGACGAGGAACGAATCGCGGTACTGGCCGAGGAGACGGATGGTGCCGAGAGGGGAGGAGGAAAGAGAAGAGGGGATTTTCTGCGAGTATGAAGAGGGGGAGGGGCCGTCTGCTCGCGCGTCGAGCAGCGTCCCGGCGCCCGCGCCGCCGTCGCCGTAGCGCGCCGCCAACTCGCCAACCCCAGGGGCCCCCCTCCACCCAATTCCCCTTTCCAGGAAATCTCTCTCTCTTCCTCTTTCCCTTTCGCTTCCTCTTCTTCCTCCGACGCCCTCGAAAGCGTCTCCTTCCACCGCCACAGCCCCCTTGCCGCCCGTCAACGCCGCCACGAGGCCCCGGTGGACGAGCGCGTGCACGGCGCTCGGGTCCTTGAAACGCACCTCCAGCTTCTGCGGGTGGACGTTCACGTCGCAGAGCTCGGGGGCGCAGGCGAGAAACAGCGCGAACCCCGCGTGGCGGTCCGAGCGCAGCGCCTCGCGCGTCGCGAGCGCGACGGCGTGCGCCACGGTCGCGTCCCTGATGGCGCGGCCGTTCACGAAGAACCACTGGTGCGCCCGGGACGGAAACGTCGTGTCCGGCCGCGTGACGACGCCCGTGAGCGTCAAGCCGTCGAACGCGAACTCCACGTCGCGCGGAGGCGCCGGCGACGCGAAGCCGAGGACCTCGCGGAACCGCGACGCGATCCCGCCGGCCGGCGGCAGATCCAGCAGTCGCCGGCTTCCCGCGCCGAGCGTGAAAGCGACGTCCGGCCGCGACAGCGCGAGCGCCGTGACGGCCTTCACGACCGCCCTTAGCTCGGCGTCGGCGCTCTTCAGGAACTTGCGTCGCGCGGGAACGTTCCCGAAGAGGTCCTCGACGACGACGCGCGTGCCCTTCGGGTGGCGCGCGGGCGAAACGCGCGGAGGCGCGCCCCGCTCGGCGATGACTTCGGTCCCGAGGCCGGACTCGTCCGGCGACGTCGTGAGGACGAGGCGCGAGACGGACGCGATCGAGGGCAGCGCCTCGCCGCGAAAGCCCATCGTGCCGATCGCGGTCAGGTCCTGGAACGTGCGGATCTTCGAGGTCGCATGCCGCTCGAGGGCCATCCGCGCGTCCCCGGGAGACATGCCGCAGCCGTCGTCCACGACGTCGATCCGCGTGATCCCCCCGCCTTCGACGTCCACGCGGACGCGCCGCGCTCCGGCGTCGAGAGCGTTCTCCACGAGCTCCTTGGCGGCGGACGCCGGCCGCTCCACGACCTCGCCCGCGGCGATCTGGTCGACGAGCGCGTCGGGGAGAACACGAACGGGTCCCGTCACCCCCGGGATGTTATCGGCTTCGGGGCAGGTCGCGTTCAGCGTCCCGCCATCGCCTTCTCCACGTCCGCGACCTCCCGGGGAGCTGCGCACGAGAGGCACTCCGGCCCCTTTTCCGTGACGAGGATGTCGTCTTCGATCCTCACGCCGATGTTCCACCACTTCGGGTCGACGCCCTCGCTCTTTTCCGGGATGTAGATGCCCGGTTCCACCGTCAGGACCATCCCGGGGCGCAACGTCGTGTTCGAAGAGAAGTAGCGGGTCCAGCGGTCCTTCGGATCCCCGATCTCGTAACTCCCGGCGTCGTGCACGTCGAGGCCGAGCCAGTGCGACGTTCCGTGAGGGAAGAACGCGGCAAACGAGCGCGACGTCTTCACCTCATCGCGCGTGCCCTTGAGGAGGCCGAGCTCCAGGAGCCCGTCCACGATGACCTCGTACGAGGCGTCGTGGATTTCGTGGTGCTTCGCTCCGGGCACCGCCTTCGCGATCCCGGCCTTCTGCGCCGCGAGGACGATCGCGTAGAGAGCGCGCTGCTCGGGCGAGAACGTGCCGCTCACGGGATAGCTTCGGGTCACGTCCGCGGCGTAAAGGCCGCATTCGCACGCCGTGTCGTTCACGATCATCTCGCCGGCGAGCATCGTGCGGTTCGCGTCCGGGTAATGGAGGATGACCGAGTTCGGCCCCGACCCGACGATCGGCGCGTAGGCCATGCGCGCGGAGCCGCCCGCGAGGCAGCGCTCGATCATGGCGGCCTTGAGGACGCCTTCGTTCACGCCCGGGTGCGCGCGCGCCATCGCGGCGCGGTGCGCCTCGACCGAAAGCCTGACCGCCTCCCGCAGAATCGCGATCTCCGTCGCGTCCTTCACGAGGCGCATCTGGCCGAGGAGCGGCGAGACGTCGAGCGCGGGGAGCGGCTCGGGCCCCCTGGCTGCGAGCGCTTGCCAGGCCGAAACGAGCTTCTCGCGGAACTCCCTGTCGCGCGCGTCGTCGTAATAGAGAGCCTTCGCTCCCGCGAGAAGAGGCTCGGATTCCTTCTTGAAGTCGGCGATCGGATATGCGGAGTCCGCCCGGAACTCCTTCGCGCCTTCGACGCCGGCGCGGTGGCCCGTCCACCGCTCCTCGACCCAGTTCTTCGGCTTGAGGAAAAGCGTGTAGCGCTTTCCCTCCGGCGCGCCTGGCCTGAAGACCGCGACTGCGTCCGGCTCGGGAAAGCCCGTGAGATACCAGAAGTTCGAGTCCGGCCGGTAGGCATCGAGCCGATTCCCGTCGGGCTCCGCGGGGGCGCGCAGAACCACGACCGCGTCCGGCGGCAGCTTCGCGGCGAGCGCCGCGCGATGGGAGGCGAACCAGTCCGGACCCGGCGTGGGCGGGCCGCCAACGGCGAGCGCGGACCCCGAGACTGCGAGGAAGACGACGAGACTGGCGACGCGCATGAAACCTCCGGCCGGCGGCAGTGTACCGGCAGGCGCGGCGCTGGTCTGGCCCGGGCGTTGCATTTCGACACCGGCTCGTGGCCGGCAACGCTCGAAACCGTCAAATCTACAGCCTCACCTCCCACGCGTGAGAAAGCTCGCGTGAAGTCGCCCAGAGGAGCACGTCATGTTCCGTCGGCTGGCACTTCTTACGCTGGTTCCGGTCCTTCTCGTCGTCGCCGGATGCAAGCTCGACCTGCGCGGCGCGCGGGAGGCATCCGGGTATCGCGTGCACGAAGAGGTGGTCCAGGAGATCGACGTACCGCAAGGCTTCCGAGCGGTGGAGATCGCGGAGGG
>DATGDV010000283.1:0-1696 GCA_035310685.1 Thermoanaerobaculia bacterium | reverse complement strand
AGACGGCGCGCGCGCGCGCGAGCCCGATCGCCCCGGCGAGGAGTCCGGCTCCGCCGAGAAGGAGGCCCGTGCGAGAGCCGGAAGCCTCGAGAGCCACGGGCGCGGCGGCGAGCGCCACGAGAGCGAGCGTGCGCCGGACGGTTTCCCAGGGGGAGCCGCGCCGGACGCCGGCCGCGAAGAGGAGGGGGACGAGGAGACCGATCCCGACGCCGAGGGAATTCGGATCCGTGAACGTTCCGGCGCGGCGGTTCATCTCGGACCACGGGCGGAAAGAGGGATCGAGGGGCGTGAAGCGGCTCACGGCGGCGACGACGAACGCGGTTGCCGCGCCCGCGGTGACCGCGAGGAGCAGGCGGTCGCGATCCTCGGGGGTCCGGGAGAAGCGCGTGAAGACTTCGAGCGCGAGGAGAAGGAGCACGAGCCCGAGGAACGTCAGGATGGCAGCGCGGCTTCTGTCGGCCGCCGTCATGCCGAGCGCGTTCACGGGCAGCGGGTCGACCCGCCCGCGGAAGAGGAGGTAGAGGGTCTCGCCGCGCGCGACCGAGGCGGCCGCGGAGAAGGCGGCGAGCGCGAGAAACGCGGCGGCGAACCTCGAGAGGCGGGACGGGAGAAGCGACTTCTCGCCGCGCGCGAGGGACCCCGCGAGCGCACTTCCGAGCACGGCGAGCGCGAGCGCGGACAGAACCGGCGCCCCGGAGCGGTCGCCGGACAGGCGCGCGAGGCCGGGCGCGAGCGGCATCAGGAACGCGAGCGCGGAGGTCGCGATTCGCGGACGGACGAGCCCGAGCGCGAGTGAGGCGGCCGAAATCCCGAGCGTGATCCCGAGCGTGACCTTCGCCGTGGAGCGTGGGAACGAGCCGAGCGCGAGGGCCAGAAGCACGATCGTCGCGCCGAAGGCCAGAGCCCCCCGGCGCGCCGGGGTCAGACGCGTACCTCCTCCTGGAGCGGAGCGTACGTGAGCGCGCCCGCGGCGCGGGCACGGATCGCTTCGAGCGCCGCCGACGCCGCCGAGAGCGTCGTCAGGCACGGCACGTCCCGGTCCAGCGCCGTGCGGCGGATCGCGACCTCGTCGTAGAACGACTCCCTGCCGAGCGGCGTGTTCACGATGAGGTCGACGCTGCCGTTGATCAGGAGATCCACGATGTTCGGACGGCCCTCGTTCACCTTGAGCACCGTCTTGGACGTCAGGCCCCCCCGCTCGAGCGCCTTCGCCGTGCCGGCCGTCGCGAAGAGTCGGAATCCCAGGGAGTCGAGCTCGCGCGCGAGCGGCAGCAGTGCGTCCTTGTCGCCGTCGTGAACGGAGAGGAACGCGTTGCCCTTCTCGGGGAGGCGGATTCCGGCGCCGAGCGCGGCCTTCAGGAACGCGAGGCCGAAGCTCCGGTCGCGCCCCATGACCTCTCCCGTCGAGCGCATCTCCGGGCCGAGGATCGTGTCCACGCCCTCGAAGCGGCGGAACGGAAACACGGGAGCTTTGATGGAGAAGCCGAGGACGGGCGGCTCCTCGGTGAGGCCGAGGCCCGGAAGCGTCTCGCCGAGGCAGAGGCGCGCCGCGAGGCGCGCGAACGGCACGCCGGTGGACTTCGCCACGAACGGGACCGTGCGCGAGGCGCGCGGGTTCACCTCGAGGACGAAGAGCTCCCCGCCCCGGATCGCGAACTGGACGTTCATGAGACCGACGACCTCGAGCGCCTGGCCG
>DATGDV010000282.1:0-6022 GCA_035310685.1 Thermoanaerobaculia bacterium | reverse complement strand
AATGCCGCCGTCAAGGCGCAGGTGGACCGGCTCGGCCACGTCTCGACGCTCTACCCCACTCTGCCCATCGTGGAGCTCGCCGAGAAGCTCGCGCGGCTGACCCCGGGCCGGCTCCAGAAGTCGTACTTCACGTGCTCGGGCACCGAGGCCGACGAGACCGCCGTCATGATGGCGCAGGTCTACACGGGCCGCACGGAGATCGTCGCGCTGCGCCACGGCTACTCGGGCCGGTCGATGCTCGCCCAGTCGCTCACCGGGCACGCGCCGTGGCGCGCGGTGCCGACGCAGATCGCCGCCATCAAGCACGCGCCTTCGCCGTACTGCTACCGCTGCCCGCTGAAGCTCACGTACCCGTCCTGCGGCGTGGCGTGCGCTAAGGACCTCGAAGAGCTGATCAAGACGACCACGACCGGCCAGATCGCGGGCTTCATCGCCGAGCCGATCCAGGGTGTCGGCGGATTCGTCACGCCTCCGAAGGAGTACTTCGAGATCGCGGTCGGGATCGTCCGCAAATACGGCGGCGTCTTCATCTGCGACGAGGTGCAGACGGGCTTCGGGCGCACGGGCGGCTCGTGGTACGGCATCTCGCACTGGAACGTCGAGCCCGAGATCATGACGATGGCCAAGGGCGTCGCGAACGGAATGCCGCTCGGGGTCACGATCGCGACGCCGGAGGTCGCGGACTCGCTCAAGGCGCTCACGATCTCGACGTTCGGCGGGAACCCGATCTCCTCGGCGGCCGCGAACGCCACGATCGAGGTCATGGAGGAGATGGACGCGCCGAAACGCGCCGCCGAGACGGGCTCTCGCCTGCGCGCCGGCCTCGACGGCCTCAAGAAGAAATATCCGAAGACTCTCGGCGACGTGCGGGGAATGGGCCTCATGCAGGGCCTCGAGCTCGTGGCCGACGAGACCGTTCAGGACCGGACGCCCGCGCCGGAGAAGGCGGTGCGCCTGTTCGAAGAGACGAAGAAACGCGGCCTCCTGATCGGAAAGGGGGGACTCTACGGCAACGTCATCCGCATCTCTCCGCCGCTCATCGTGAGCGCCGGCGAGGTGGACGAGGCGGTGAAGATCCTGGACGAGTCGCTGGCCGGCTGGGCGTGAGTGCGCTCGGGGCCCCGATCGCCCTGTAAACCCGGCGGCTCCCCGGGCGTCGGATCCGCGGGGACCGGCGGAGGTTCGCTGTGACCAAGACCGGAAACATCCTCAGAGTCGCCTTCCGGGCCCTCTCGCGCAACAAGCTGCGTTCGCTCCTCACGGCTCTCGGCATCATCATCGGAGTCGCCTGCGTCGTCGCGGTCGTGGGCATCGGCGAAGGCGCGCGGATGCAGGCCGAAAACCAGCTGAAGTCCCTGGGGACGAACTTCCTGATGGTGCTTCCCGGGAGCGTGACGTCCTCGGGCGCGCGCGCCGGCTTCGGAGCGAGCTCGAAGCTCTCCGAGGACGACGTCGACGCGATCCGCCGGGAGCTGTCGACCGTCTCGTACGTCTCGGCCTCCATCCGCACCGTCGCGCAGGTCATCTACGGGAACCAGAACTGGTCGACCTCGATCCAGGGGGCTCAGGTCGACTGGCCGCTCGTCCGCTCGTGGAACCTCGCCTCCGGCCAGTTCTTCACCGATCAGGACGACCACGCCGCCGCGAAGGTCTGCGTGCTGGGCCAGACCGTCGCCACGACCCTCTTCGGCGACGAGGATCCGGTGGGCAAGACGATCCGCATCAAGAACATCCCCTTCAGGGTCAACGGGGTGCTCGAGTCGAAGGGAGGCTCGACGCAGGGACAGGACCAGGACGACCTCGTCGTCGCCCCGTACGAAACCGTTCGCAAGAAGCTCATGGGGACGACCGCCGTCGGCCAGATTCTCGTCTCGGCCGCCTCGGACGAGCTCGTGGATCGCGCGCAGGAGGAGATCACGGCGCTCCTCCGGCAGCGGCACCGCATCAACAAGGCCGCGGGCCAGGACGACGACTTCATCATCCGGTCGCAGACAGAGATGATTCAGCAGGCCGAGGCCCAGAGCCGGACGATGAGCGCGCTCCTCTGGTCCATCGCCGGCGTGTCTCTTCTCGTGGGCGGCATCGGGATCATGAACATCATGCTCGTGTCGGTGACCGAGCGCACCCGGGAGATCGGCGTGAGGATGGCGATCGGAGCGAAGGGACGCGACATCCAGGCGCAGTTTCTAGTCGAGGCCGTCGCCCTCGCGCTCACGGGAGGCGCGGTCGGGGTGGCGGCCGGGCTCGGGATCCAGCACCTCGTCGCGCGCCTCGCGGGCTGGCCCGTCTCGATCCAGCCGCAGGCGATCGTGATGGCGGTCGTCTTCTCCGCCCTCGTCGGAGTCGGTTTCGGGTTCTATCCCGCCGTCAAGGCGTCGCGCCTCGACCCGATCGAAGCGCTCCGGTACGAATAGCATCCCGGGGAAATACCGACTTCTTCGAATGATGGGGGCGGGTCTCTTCGTCGGCGTCGTCCCGCTCGACGCGCCGTGGACTCCTCTTGCGCCGGCACCGCCCTCGGCTATGATCCGGACTCAATCGCACCACCTCCCGGGGTGAGCGAACCCTCAACTCTTGATCGGGACAAAACTCGCCGACCGCTACGAGATCCTCGCCGAGCTGGGCCGCGGCGGGATGGGTGTCGTCTACCGCGCGAAGGATCCGGTCCTGAACCGGGACGTCGCGGTCAAGCTGATCCCGCCCGGAAACCTCACGAGGGACGCCGAGGAGCGCTTCCAGCGGGAAGCCCAGATCGTCGCGCAGATGGACCACCCGTCCATCGTGCCGATCTACGACCTCGGGCGGCACGAAGGGTCGCTGTTCTTCGTCATGCCGGTGCTCGCGCCCACGAACCTGCGGCAGCTCCTCCGCGAGGGCTCGCTGCGCCTCGGCGACGTCCTGGACATCGGGACGCAGGTCGCCGACGCGCTCGACTACAGCCACGCCCGCGGCATCGTCCACCGCGACATCAAGCCCGAGAACATCATGACGTCGCGGGACGACACCGGTCACGTCCGGGCGCGCGTGATGGACTTCGGCCTCGCGCTCGCCGCGTCCGAGGACCGCCTCACGAAGACCGGGACGCTCGTCGGAACCGTCGTGTACTTCAGCCCCGAGCAGGTCACGTCGCGGTCCTTCGACGGGCGCTCGGACGTCTACGCGCTCGGAACGGTCCTCTACGAGTGCCTCGCGGGGGAGCCGCCCTTTGCGGGCGAGGTCCAGTCCGTCCTCTACCGGATCGTCCACGAGCTCCCGCAGTCGATGCGGACGCTCGGCGCCGACGTGAGCGAGGAGCTGGAGGCCGCCGTCCTCCAGTGCCTCGCGAAGGATCCCGAGAAGCGGCCCAAGCGCGCCGGGCACCTCGCCGAGGCGCTCCGGCGCTACCGGAGCAAGCTCCGCGAGGAGGAGTTCGGCCGATCCGTCGTCTTCACGGCCAGCCGGATGCTGCCGCGTCCCGCGGTGGCCGCGCCGTTCATCGGGCGCGAGAAGGAGATGGCCGAGTTGCAGCGCCGGCTCCACGCCGCCATCGCGGGCGAGTGCGAGTTCGTCGTCGTCGCCGGCGAGCCCGGTATCGGCAAGAGCCGTCTCGTGGACGAGCTCAAGAGCCTCGCGCGGGCCCGGAGGATCCGGGTCCTGTCGGGACGTTTCGTCGAGCATGACCGCGCGTTCGCGCACCAGGGTTTCTGCGAGCTCATCCAGGACTACTTCCGGTCGAAGGACGCGGGTCTTTCGGAGACGTCCCGCCCCGACTTCTCCGACCTCGCGGGCGACCTCCTCGCGCTCTTCCCCGTCCTGTCCGAGATCGGCGAGCTGCGCGTTGCGGCGAGCAGCGACTCGGGAGCCGTCAAGCCCGGCGACCGGAAGGCGGAGGACAAGATCGCGATCTTCGAGCTGATCGCGCGCACGCTCACGCGGATCGCCGGCGGCAAGCCGCTTCTCCTCGCCCTCGAAGAGCTGCACGGGGCCCAGCTCTCCATCGAGGCGCTTCAGTACGTCGCACGGCGCCTCGGCCCGACGCCGACGCTCATCGTCGGGACGTACCGCCAGACGGAAGTCGACAAGCGGCATCCCCTCGTGAAGATGCTCGAGTCCTTCCGGGGCGACCCCCGCTTCGCGGCGGTCACGCTCGGCCCGCTGACACCCTCCGAGCACCGGGCCCTCGTGGAGCTTTCGGCCGGCGGCGGCAGGCTCACGGACGACCTCGCCGGGCGCCTCCTCGCGGCCACCGAGGGGAATCCCCTTTTCACGAAGGAGCTCGTTCGGTCGCTTCTCGACTCGGGCGGGATCGCGCGGGACGATTCCGGCGCCTTGAATCTCTCGGGGGCGACGGGCATCTCGTCGGACGCCCTGCCCGAGACGATCCAGCAGGCCGTCGAGGCGCGGGTCGAACGGCTGCCGGAGGAGGTGCGGGACGTCCTTTCGATCGCCTCGGTCCTCGGAAGGAGCTTCGAGTTCAAGGACCTCGAGTCGGTCGCCGAGGACAAGAAGGGACTCGACGAGGCGATCGACAGGCTGGTCAAGGAAGGCATCCTCGAGGAGGAACGCGAGTCGCGCGGCGACCGGCTGGCGTTCGCGAGCGGCATCGTGCGCGACGTCCTCTATGGCGCCCTCTCGCGCAGGAAGCGCCGCACGCTCCACCGGACGTACGCGGACCTCCTCGAAAAACGCCACCAGGGGCGCCTCGACCGTGTGTATCCCGAGCTCGTCCACCACTTTTCGGAGGGCGACGTTCCCGCGAAAGCCGTGGAGTACAGCCTGAAGCTCGCGAAGAAGTCGCTCGACGCGTTCAGCCCGGAGGAGGCGGCGCGCGTCGCGAAGACCGCGCTCGATTACCTCGGGGACGAGGAGTGGGAAGGCGAGAGGGGGCTGGAAGGCGACGCGCGTCTCCTTCTCGCGCAGGCCTCGCGCATGTCGGGTCACGCGGACGCCGCGCTCCGCGAGGCCGAAGCGGCCGCGAAGGTCTTCGAGCGCGAGAAGCAGCCGGCGCGCGCCGTCGAAGCGATCCTGTTCGCGGCCGACACCGCGTGGAACAGCCGGAAGGTGGACGAGGCTCGGCGGCTCGTGGAGCGCGGCATCGAGGCGGCGGCCGCCGCGGGGAACACGCTCCACCTCCCGAAGCTGCTCTCCCTCGCGGCGACGGTCGCGAACCTGCGCGGCGACTACGCGCGAGCCGCCGCCTACGCTGCCCAGCTCGAACGGCTCGGCGGCGACACGAAGCGGGGAGCCGAGACGATCACGTCCGGCGGCAGCCTGGTCGTCGCCATGACGAACCCGGTCGCCGCGTCGGAGCCCGCGATGCGTCACATCGTGGAGGAGACGGAGATCCTCTCCACGGTCTTCGAGACGCTCCTCACGACCGACGCCGAGGGCCAGCTCGTGCCGGCGCTCGCCGACGAATGGTCCCTCGGCGATGGAGGCCGCTCGGCCCGGTTGCGGCTGCGGCACGGCGTCCGCTTTTCGGACGGCTCGCCGCTCACGGCGGCCGCCGCGAAGGCGTCGCTCGAGCGCGCGATCCGCATCAGGCCGGACAGCATTCCCGCGGCTCTCGCGGCCGTCCGCGGCGCCGAGGCGCACCGTCGGAACGAAGCCGCGGACGTCGCGGGCATCCGGGCGGTCTCCGACGACACGCTGGAGTTCGACTTCCTCGAGCCGCTGCCGATCTTCCCCGCTCTCCTTCCGGACCTCCTGACGGCGATCGTGAAAGTGGTCCCCGGCCCGAGCGCGGAAACGGCGATCGGCACGGGTCCCTTCATCGTGGCCCGCCGCACGGCCGATCGCATCGTTCTCGAGCGCAACCCGCACCACTGGAAAGAGCCGGCGCGCCTCGACGGGATCGAGTTCCGGACGGGCATGAGCGCGTCCGCCATTCTGTCGGGCCTCCGCGCCGGGGAGATCGAGCTCGCGCGCGATCTCTCGCCGCAGGACCTCGACGCGATTCTCAGAGAGCCACGCTTCCGCGCGGGTCTCGTCGAGACGCCGAAGAAGGGCACGTACTTCGCTCTCTTCAACGCGAACAGCGCTC
>DATGDV010000281.1:0-8817 GCA_035310685.1 Thermoanaerobaculia bacterium | reverse complement strand
ACGCGCAGAAAGCTCTCGTCGGCAGCGGCGTCCTCGTGATCCTGCAGTTCTGCCTCTTCCTCGGCGTCGGCGTCGGCCTGTTCGCCTTCTACGGCGGCCGCGCCGTTGGGCCCGGCGGGTTCGCGACGAGCGACGAGATCTTCCCGTCGTTCATCGTGGGGCACCTCCCCCCCTTCGTGTCGGCGTACCTCATCGCCGGGATCTTCTCGGCGGCGATGTGCTCGGAGTCCTCGGCGCTGAACTCCCTCGCCTCGGCGCTTTCGCTCGACATCGTGGCGCCCCTGCTCGGGAAGGAGTACGTGGAGGGGCGGCGAGGCCTCCTCCTCGGAAAAATTCTGACCGTCTTCTGGACGATCCTCCTCGCCGGGCTGGCCGTCGGGTTCTCGCGCCTGCCTCAGGATGTCCCTGCCGTGCAGGTCGCCCTGGGCCTCGCGAGCGTGACGGCCGGCGGCCTCCTCGGCGCGTTCCTCCTCGCGCTTTGGGCGAAGAAGGCGACGCAGACGGACGCCATGATCGGCATCGCGACGTCCGCCGTCTTCATGTTCGTCCTGTGGCTGGGATCGAAGAACTTCGTCCCGTTCCCACTCGGGAGAATGATCGCGTGGCCCTGGTACTCGCTCCTCGGCTCGACGATCGCGTTCGGGACGGGGTGGCTCCTCTCGCAGCGGCACAGTGCGGCGGACTCGCGGCCCGGTGCGCCGCCGCCTCGGACTTGATCAGCCCCGACGCCGGACGAATGTCGCGATCGCGAATCCGACCCCCGCCGCGACGCCGGCGCCCAGCAGCGTAACCGCCGTGCGGTGGCGCCTCAGCTGCAGCCGCCAGTCCAGGGCCTCGTGGCGCCGGAGGTCGATTTCCGCGAGATACGCCCCGAGATCCGCGCGCGCCTTCTCGATGTCCTGAACGACGTCGGAGACCTTCCGCTCGCGAGCGGCGAGGGCTCTCATGCGAATCGATTCCGAAGCCATTGGAACGTCTCCTCGAGCGAGCGCCTCGTCTCCCGAAGGGGCGCGGTGACTCTGTGGGCGCGCGCCAGAAACAGGAATACGGCGGTCAGGATGAGCAGCGGCGCGCTCACGAGAAGAGCCGCCGCCCAACCCGGCATCGTCCTGGCGAGGGCGAGAACGACCGCGACGAGAAGCATCTGGAGGAAGGAGACTGCGGTGAGCAGCGCGAGGCCGGCGTCCTTTGCCAGCTTGAGCTCCGCGCGCAGGTCTTCCCGGATCTCCGTCTTCGCGAGCTCGGCTTCCTCCTTCAAGAGTCGCTCGGCTCTCTCGACCGCGCCGGAAACGAGCGCCCCGAGCGGAACGGTCTCGAGTGGACGAGTCGTGGATGCGAGTGCGGCCTCTGTTCTTTCCATGGAGCCCTCCTCGTTCTCGGGGTCATTGCCCTCGAGCAGCTGGCGCTGCCCCGACAGCGCCCTCGAGAGCTGCAAAGCCTGTCGATACACGACCTGCCAGTCGTCGTAACCGACGGACAGTTTCACGATGTCCTCCGCGATTCCCTCGAGGCTGCGCGTGAGAACGAGAGACCGCGCGTGGGGGCGGTGCGCCGTGCCGAACGCCTTCCACACGTCCTTGATTCGGCGCTCGATGGCCTGTGCGGCCGGATCGATCGACTGGAGCGCGTCGGTGCGGGTCATCGCCTCGGCGATGAGCCCATGCGCGCGGGAGGTCGTCGTCTCGAGTCCGCGAAGCGTGACGCCGTGCATCGTCACCGTGACGTCCAGGCCGGGCGCCCGGAAATACCGGATGCGGGCCTGCTCGGCGCCGAATGCATCCCCGCCCAGGCTCACGAGAATGGCCGTGGGGGCCTTCATCCAGAACGTCGGCTTCTCGGGCCGCAGCGAAAAACCGTGAAGCTCGAGGACGCGCGCCGACATCCGGACGACCTCGTCGAACGCTCCGGGCTCAATGGAGAGAGGAACGGTGTCGTCGCGGAGCCCCCTCAGGACGGCGATGAGCTTCCGGAACGGCGTGGAGACCAGCAGCACGAGGAACGCCCCCGCCAGCGCGACCGTGATCGGGAACCCGCGCGCGAGGCGTTTCAGGGCCGGTTCGTGGCGCGCGCGGGGAGAACGGTTTGCGAAAACGATCCCGACCACGACGGGCACCGCGAGCGCGAGGAAGATCCAGCCGAGGCGGACCGCCGACGTCGGGACGTACTTCGGGAGCGGGACGAATGCGAGCACGAAGGCCGCGAGCTTCGGAGCCACGATGCCGACCAGGAGCAGCGGCCAGGCCGCTGCCGCGGCGAGGAGAGCGGAGAGCCAGGCCTGCTCGCGCTCGCTGGTCCTGCCGAAGAGGGCCAGGACAGCCCAACCAAGGAGAGCGCTGAAGATTTTGCCGGCCGAGCGGGAGATGAGAGCGAGGATTGCCTGCAAAACGGCCATGCTCTCGAGAGAGCAAACGCCGCGCCAACGGTTACATGCCCAACATCACCTTCGCGACGCGCGACATCATCTCCGTGTTCCAGGGCGGATCCCAGACGACCTCGACCTTCGCGTCCGCGATGCCGGGGATGGCCTTGATCTTCTGTTCGACTTCGCCCGGGAGGGAGCCCGCGACCGGGCACGCGGGCGCCGTCAGCGTCATCTTCACGTTCGCGACGCCCTCGGGCGTCACGCTCACGTCGTAGATCAGCCCCAGCTCCCAGATGTTCACCGGGATCTCGGGGTCGAAGCACTTCTTCAGGGCCTCGTCGATGACTTTCTGCTCGAGAGGATTCGGAGAAGAGGAAGAGGAAGAGGAAGTTTGCTCAGACGGCACGGGAGCGGGTGCCTCTGGGTGCGCCGCCGGTGCCGCGCCTGCTGCGTCCGAAGAGAGACCCGAAGATTGCTTAGATGGCGCGTCAGAGGACGGAGCATCCCGCTCCGCCGTGGCCGCGACTGCTGCGGCGGTGCCGCCTTCCTTATTACCTTCTAAGAAATCTTTCTCTTCCGACATTCTCTTTCTTCCTTACTCGGTCTTGACCACTTCATGCGAGTTCTTCAGCGCCGACTCCAGCGTGTGCCACGCGAGCGTCGCGCACTTGACGCGCACCGGGAACTCCCGGACGCCCGAGAAAACGGCGAGCTTGCCGAGGCCCGCGCCGTCGGCCTTGACGTCGGGCGGGCCCGTGAGGAGGTCGTGGAATTTTCCGTAAAGCGCTTCGGCTTCCGCGAGGCTCTTGCCCTTGACCGCGTCGGTCATGATCGACGCGGACGCCTTCGAGATCGCGCACCCCGAGCCCTGGAAGGCGACGTCCGCGATGCGCTCGCCCTCGATCTTCACGTAGAGCTTCAGCTTGTCGCCGCAGAGCGGGTTGTTCCCGAGCGCGAGGCGCGTGGCGTCCGGCATCTCCCGAAAATTGTGGGGAGACTTGTTGTGGTCGAGGATGACCTCCTGATAGAGGTCGCGGAGATCCGTCATCAGCCGAACACCTCGCGCACCTTCTCGATCGCCGCCTCGAGCGCGTCGACTTCCGCGCGCGTGTTGTAGAGGCCGAACGAGGCCCGCGCCGTCGCGGGAAGGCCGAACCGGTCCATGACGGGCTGCGCGCAGTGGTGGCCCGTGCGGATCGCGATTCCCTCGCGGTCCAGGATCGTCCCGATGTCGTGCGGGTGCACGTTCTCGAGAACGAACGAGATCACGGCGGCCTTCTCCTTCGCGCGTCCCACGATCGTCAGCCCGGGAATCGCCGAGAGCCGCTTCGTGCCGTGGACGAGGAGGTCGTGCTCGTGCGCGGCCACGGCGGCGAGCCCGACGCCGGAGAGCCAGTCCGCGGCCACGCCGAAGCCGATGCCGCCGGCGATGTTCGCCGTGCCGGCCTCGAACTTCCACGGGAGGACGTTGTACGTCGTCTTCTCGAACGTGACGGACGAGATCATGTCGCCCCCGCCCTGGTACGGGGGGAGCCTCTCGAGCCATTCCTCGGTGCCGTAAAGCGCCCCGATGCCCGTGGGTCCGTACATCTTGTGGCCCGAGATCGCGTAGAAGTCGCAGCCGAGCTTCACGACGTCGATGGGGATGTGCGGCGCGGCCTGCGCGCCGTCCACGAGGACGGGAACGTTGCGGGCGTGCGCGAGAGCGATGAAAGTCTTCACGGGGTTCACGGTGCCGAGCGCGTTCGAGACATGCGAGACGGCGGCGATCTTCGTGCGGGGGGTCAGGCGCTTCTCGAACTCTTCGACCGGCACCTCGCCCTCGTCGGTGATCGGCACGACGACGAGCTTCGCGCCCGTCCTCTCGCAGGCGAGCTGCCACGGCACGATGTTCGAGTGATGCTCGAGACCCGTGATGAGGACTTCGTCCCCGGCTTCGAGAAAGTCCCCCGCGAATCCGGACGCGACGAGGTTGATCGCCTCCGTCGTGCCGCGCGTGAAGACGATCTCCTTCGGCGACGCGGCGCCGAGGAAGCGCGCGACCTTCGCGCGCCCGCCCTCGTAGGCCTCGGTGGCCTTCTCGGAGAGCCAGTGTGTGCCGCGGTGGATGTTCGCGTTCTCCTGCTCGTAGTAGCGGCGGATCGCGTCGATCACGACACGGGGCTTCTGCGTCGTGTTCGCGTTGTCGAGGTAGACGAGCGGCTTGCCGTGGACCGATCGCGAGAGGATCGGGAACTCGGCGCGGAGGCGCTCCACGTCGTACGGGCCTGCTTGCGCCTCGTTTGTGACCTTGGTGACGGCGCTCATCGGTTCTCCGGGGCCGCGAGGTTCGCGGGCAGCCAGGCGCGCAGGTGTCCTTCGAGGAAGGCCCTGACGTCGGCGGACGCCACTTTCTCGATCATCTCGCTGCCGAAAGCGTACGTGAGCAGGGCACGCGCCGCCTCCGGGGAGAGGCCGCGCGAGCGGAGGTAGAAGACGGCGTCCGCGTCGAGGCGTCCCGTCGTCGAGCCGTGAGAGCAACGGACGTCGTTGTTGTGGATCTCGAGCTGCGGCTTGCTGTCGACGAGCGCGCTGTCCGAGAGGATGAGGTTGCGGTTCGTCTGCCGGGCGTCCGTTCGTATCGCTCCGGGACGGACGACGATCTTCCCGTCGAAGACGCCCCGGCCGGTCCCGTCGAGAACGCCCTTGTAGAGCTCGGTGCTTGCGGCGCGCGGCGCGACGTGGTCGATGAGCGTGTGACAGTCGACGTGCTGCCCGGAGTTTGCGCAGAAGAGGCCGTTGAGCTCGGTTCCCGCGCCTTCGCCCGCGAGATCCATCGCGACCTCGTTGCGGACGAGCTTTCCACCGAACGAGAAGACGTGGGAGGCGGACGTCGCGCCCGCGCCGTGCGCGACCGAGAGAGTCCCGACGTGGAACGACTCCGGGCCCTCGAGCTGGAGCTTGAGGTGGTTGATGCGGGCGGCCCGGGCGAGGGAGACGTCCGTCCGGGTATTCATGAAGGACGGACCGCCGCCGCCGAGGTAAGCCTCGACGACGGTGGCGGAGGAATTCTCCTCGAACGCGAAGAGATTCCGCGTGTGGACCATTCGGGGCGCTTCCGCGGACCCGGGAGGCGTCGAGACGTGGAGGATGAAAAGGGGCTCTTCGAGGCGGACGCCGGCGGCGACGCGAAGGACGACGCCTTCGTCCAGAAAAGCGTCACCGAGAGCCGCGAAGGCGCCCCGCGCGGGACTTTCCGCCGCAGCCGACGCGACGAGGGCCTTTTCGACGCGCTCCGGCGAATCCCGAAGGACCGTTCCCATCCATTCGAAGAAGACGCCCGGCGGAAGAGGTCCGACGTTTCGGCGCAGGTGCCGCCCGTTCACGAACGCGAGCCTCGGCTCCGAGGCCGAAAAACCGATCGTCCCGAGCCGTGCCTCCATTTCGAGCGCCGCGGTCCGCTCCGCGAGGGAGACCTCGTCGGGGGGAAGCGCAAACGCCGTTCGAGTCAGTGGCGCGAGATTCGTGAACCGCCACTCCTCGTCGTACGTGGACGGGAATCCCAGCTTCTCGAACGCCGCGAGCCCGCTCCGGCGCAGCTTCTGCAGCCATGGCGGCCCCGGGCGGGCGGCGGCGAAGTCCGCAGCCTGGGCCGCGAGCGCCGCGATCCCCTCGCGAAGGGCAGTCGGCCGCGCGGAGCGCGTCATCGTGCCGCGACCCCCGCGACGGCCGATGCCGATGCGGGCGGCTCCTTCTCGATCCAGGAGTAGCCCTTCGCCTCCAGCTCCTTCGCGAGGTTCTTGTCGCCGGATTTCACGATCTTCCCGTCCGAGAGGACGTGGACGAAGTCCGGGATGATGTAGTCGAGAAGGCGCTGGTAATGCGTGATGACGAGCATCCCGCGTTTTCCGTCGCGGAGCGCGTTCACGCCCGAAGCCGCGACGCGCAGCGCGTCGATGTCGAGGCCGGAATCCGTCTCGTCGAGGATCGCGAGCTTCGGATCGAGGACCGCCATCTGGAGGACCTCGTTGCGCTTCTTTTCGCCTCCGGAGAAGCCCTCGTTCACGGAGCGGTTCAGGAGCGCTTCCTCCATCTGGACGAGCTTCGCCTTCTCGTCGAGAAGCGCGAGGAAGTCGATCGCGTCGAGCTCCGGCTGTCCGCGGTGCTTGCGCACGGTGTTGACCGCGGTGCGCAGGAAGTACGTGTTCGAGACGCCGGGGATCTCCACGGGATACTGAAACGCGAGGAAGATGCCCGCGCGCGCGCGCATCTCGGCCGGCATCGCGAGAAGGTCCATCCCGTCGAACCGGACGGAGCCCTGCGTGACGAGGTATCCGGGCCGCCCCGACAGGACGTGCGCGAGCGTGCTCTTGCCCGACCCGTTCGGGCCCATGAGCGCGTGCACTTCGCCCGGGCGGATGACGAGGTCGATGCCTTTGAGGATCTCCGTTCCGTCCTCCTCGATGGAAGCGTGAAGATTCGTGACTTCGAGAAGATTCATCCGACTGATCCTTCGAGCGAAACGCCCAGCAGTTTCTGCGCCTCCACCGCGAACTCCATCGGGAGCTCCTTGAGGACGCGCTTGGCGAAGCCGTTGACGATGAGCGAGACGGCGTCCTCCGCCGAGAGGCCGCGCTGGCGGCAGTAGAAGAGCTGGTCCTCGCCGATCTTCGACGTGGACGCCTCGTGCTCGAGCGTGGCCGAGCTGTTCTTGACCTCGATGTAGGGGAACGTGTGGGCGCCGCACTGGTCGCCGATCAGGAGCGAGTCGCACTGCGAGTAGTTCCTCGCGTTCTCGGCGTTCTTCATGATCGTGACGCCGCCGCGATACGTGTTCTGCCCGTGGCCCGCCGAGATGCCCTTCGACACGATCGTGGACCGTGTGTTCTTCCCGATGTGGATCATCTTCGTGCCGGTGTCGGCCTGCTGGTAGTTGTTCGCGAGCGCGACCGAGTAGAACTCGCCGACCGAGTTGTCTCCCAGCAGGATGCAGCTCGGGTACTTCCACGTGATCGCCGAGCCTGTCTCGACCTGCGTCCACGAGATGCGCGAGTTCCGGCCGGCGCACTTGCCGCGCTTCGTCACGAAGTTGTAGATGCCGCCCTTGCCCTCGCGGTCTCCCGGGTACCAGTTCTGCACCGTCGAATACTTGATCTGCGCGTCGTCCAGCGCCACGAGCTCGACGACGGCCGCGTGGAGCTGGTTCGTGTCGCGCTTCGGCGCGGTGCAGCCTTCCAGGTAGGAAACGACCGCGCCCTGCTCGGCGACGATGAGCGTCCTCTCGAACTGGCCCGTGTCGGCCTGGTTGATCCGGAAGTACGTGGACAGCTCCATGGGGCATCGGACGCCCTTCGGGACGAAGCAGAACGAACCGTCGGAGAAGACCGCCGAGTTCAGGGCCGCGAAGAAGTTGTCGCTCGACGGGACGACGCTGCCGAGATACTTCTTCACGAGGTCGGGGTGCTCGCGCACGGCCTCCGAGAACGAGCAGAAGATGATGCCGAGCGACGCGAGCTTTTCCTTGAACGTCGTCGCGACGGAAACGCTGTCGATGACGGCGTCCACCGCGACGCCCGCGAGGATCTCGCGCTCCTTCAAGGGCACGCCGAGCTTCTCGTACATGGCGAGGAGCTCGGGCTCGACCTCCTCGAGACTCTTCGGGCCGCCCTCCTTCCGGGATTTCGGGGCGGCGTAGTAGACGATCTTCTGGTAGTCGATCGGCGGGTACGTCACGCGCGCCCACTTCGGCTCCTCCATCGTGAGCCAGTGCCGGTAGGCCTTCAGGCGCCAGTCCAGAAGCCATTCGGGCTCGCCCTTCTTCTTCGAGATCAACCGCACGACGTCCTCGGAAAGGCCCGCCGGGATGACGTCGGTGTCGATGTCCGTGACGAAGCCGTGCGGGTATTCCTGGCGCGTCAGCCTGTCGAGAACGGCGTCGCTCATATCCTTCCCTCCGGATTCCGCGCCGGGAGGACGGAGGCGCTCGGAAGGGAGATCCGGCGCGCGAGCGGGCGCGTCATGTCCGCGAGGGTGAGGCCCTCGAGGGCGCCGCGGATCGTCTCGTTGATGATCTGCCAGTTCGGGCGCGTCGAGCAGAAGCTCTCGTGCTCGCAGCGCGTCATGCCGTTGCACTCGGTGATGGCGAGCGGACCTTCGAGCGTCGCGATGATCGCGGAGACGGAGATCTCGCGCGGCGGCCTGGCGAGGATGTAGCCGCCTTTCGTGCCGCGCTGGGATTCGAGGAGCCCGCCCTTCGAGAGCTGCTTGAGGAGCTTGCCCACGGTGGGGAGGGGGAGGCGCGTTTCCAGCGCGAGCTCGCGCGCCGTGTGCGCCACGCGGTCTTCGTGCGCCGCGAAGTGGGTCAGCAGCACGATCCCGTAGTCGGTCAGCTTCGTCATCCGGAACATCGTCTTTCTCCCCGGTCCGGTATACCGAACCGAATCAGTACGATATGAAATGGGACTGAATTAGTCAAG
>DATGDV010000280.1:0-6224 GCA_035310685.1 Thermoanaerobaculia bacterium | reverse complement strand
TGACGTGGCCCTGCGCTCCGCCGCCGCGCGACAGCTCCGCGTTTCCCCCAGCCCTCTTACCTTCTAGGAAAAAATTCTTATCTCTCTCGACTCTTGCCTTCACGCTCACAAACCCGAGGCGGAACGAGCGCTCGGCCGTGCGCGTTTCGCCGCCCTCGTCCGTGACGTCCGCCGAGAGGCGATAGCGGTACGTGACGTCCTTGCCGGCACGCTCGTCGGCTTTCGGCGTGAAGGTGACGGCGAAAGTCCCGTCCGCCGCGAGGGACGCTTTGCCCGTCGCGACCGTCTCGGCGCCCGCCGGACGGGCGCCGCCCCACCAGCCCCACCACCACCACGGATACTCGGCCTCTCGCGTGACGCGCCAGGAGACGCTCCCGTTCGTGACCGGCAGGCCGAAGTAATAGCGCGACCCGCCGCGGAACGTCGCGGGCCGGTTGAGACGGAGCGCGTCCTTCGGGACGTCGAGCGTCGTCTCGAACGTCGGCCGCTTGTATTCCTCGACGCGGATCGACGCCGCTCCGCCCGTCGCGCACCGCACGCTCCACGCGCCGAGCGCGCGTCCCGCGGGGATCGCGAACTCCCCTGCCGCCGAGCCGTACGCGTTCGACGAGACCGTCTTCGTCTCGACGGCCTGGCCGTTCGCATCGAAGAGCGTGAGGGTGACCGGCGTCTGAGGCACGACGTGCCAGCGCGCGAGGTCGCTCCGGCCTCTGAACACGACCGCTTTCCAGAGGACCTTCTGGAGCGGCCGGTAGATGCTGCGGTCCGTGTAGACGAGCGCCGAGGAGGTCTCCGACGGCGTGGGCCGGTTCCAGAAGCCGATGAAGCTGGGATCGAGCGCGACGTCGTCGCCGCGCCGCGCGAAGAGGAAGTGCGATCTTCCCTGCTCGTCCGGTACGGCTGTGAACGCCACGAGTCCGTCCGCGGCCGAGCTCCGCGCGGTCGCTGCGCGCACGTGTCCCGTCTGCCAGTCGTACCTCCAGAGCGCGACGCTCGCGCCGCCCGCCGGCTGCCCCGTCGTCCCGGACACGGCACGCGCCTCGATGCGGCCGTCGTCTGCCTGCCGGACGTGAAGCACGAGATCCGTCACGATCAAGCCGGTCGCGCGCAACGGGTTCTGCCCGGTCGAGAAGTCGGCCCGGGGCGACGCCACGATCACGTAGAAGCCCCGCGAGAGGGCCGGCGGCGTCACGAACGTCCGGTGCAGCCTGAAGTCCGGGGTGGAGGGCAGGTCGACCTGGAATGCCGCCGCGGGCGCCGCCCTCGCCACGAGAGCGTCCAGCTCCTTGCCCTGGGGCAGCAGGTTGTAGTCGCGTGCGCGAGAGAGGCGTTCCTCGAGGTCCACGGCATACGCGCGGAAATGCAGCGCGCCGAGATTGCGGTGGGTCACCTCGATCGAGCGTCGGCCCGGGCCGTCCGCCGCCATCGACGCGAGCCGGTACTCGGGTTGCTCGATCTCGCCGACGATCGCCCGGCAGCGCTCACCGCCGATCGACCGTGGATACGCCTTCGCTCCCTCGAGGGCGAGGGCGCGCGCCTTCACGAGGCTGCCCGGCCTGTCGTCCGCCCTCACGAGCTCGGCGAGCTCGGCCTTCCCCATCGCCCACCAGGGAACGTCCGGCACGGCGACGAGGCGCCTGGCGAGGTCGCGCCGGATGAGGGAGCGGTCGGAAGGGTCCGTCAACGCCGCGTGAAGTCGACGGACGCGCTCGAGACGCGCCTCGAGAGCCGCCTCGCGCTCGCCCTTTCCCGCGTGCCAGGCCTCGAGGTCGTCGAGGACGGCGCCGAGCTTGAGGAGCGGATGGACGGAAGGATCCTCGAGCGCCACGAGCCGCGAGGCGGGCGGATCGCCCGCGACGAGCGACTCGCGGTCGAGCGCGAAGACGCCGTTCGACTGCTCGGGCCTCCAGAAGGTCGAGTCGGCGAGGAGCGCGACGAACAGATACGCCGTGGCGTCCCGCAGCGTGTCGCGTATCCCCTTCGGGTAGCTGTTCGGCACGAGATACTCGTCGAGCGCCCCGACCTTCGCGCCTCCGAGCGTTTCGCGGTCGCGAAAGACCTCGACGTACGCGCGGACGGCTTCGGCCGCGATCTCGTCGCGCGTCCATGCCTTGAGGTCGACGGCTCCCGTCGAGGCCACCTTCTCGCGCTGGCCGATCTCCCACGCGTAGGCGCGGGCATAGGTGACGAGCGACGGCGCGTAGAAGAGCCGGACTGCCGTTCGCGGCAGAAGGGCCTTCGGCCAGGGCTGGTCCCGGAGAAAGCGGACCGAGGTCTCGTACCCGTGGAGCGCGGTCCGGAGCTGGACTTCGCGGATGAGCGCTTTCGCTTCGTCTGCTTCGTCGCCCGAGGCGCGCGCCGCTTCGCGGATCTTCGCGGCGCGCTGCGACGCCTCCTCGAGCTTCTGCTCCGAGACGAGGCGCTCGACCTCCTTCCACGTGGAGGCGCCGCCCGTGGCGCGGGCATCGCCGGAAAAGGGACGGGCCAGCGCGATCGCGCCGGCGGCCGCGAGGGTCGCCGCGCCGAGGCCGACGAACGTGAAGCGCCGAGTGGCGAGTCGCATGGGAGCCTCCGCGAGTCTAAGACCCCGGGAACACGGGAAGGTTCCCGACGCTATCGCATCAGGCGGAACGCGGCGACGGCTTCGAGCTTGCGGCCCTTTCGATCCGCGAGGGCGCGACGCGACAGACGGCGGACGAGCGAGGGCCAGTCGGGAGTGCGGCCGCGCGCGGCCTTCCGAAGAATGCCCAGCCAGTCCTCCGGCCGGACGCCGCGCGCCTCGGAACGGCGGCGGAGAATCAGCGCGGCCAGATCGGGACGCGGCGTGCCGTCGAAGCCCACCGCGACGGCCTCGACCCCGGCGCCGTGACGAAACACGAAGAGCAGGCCTGCTCCCGAAGCCCCGGCCTTGTCGAGGAGGAGGAGGCCCACGCGGCCGCGCGCCCCGTCCTGAAGCTCGCGAAAGATCCCCTCCACAAGGGCGTGGCCGGAAGCGAAGAAGTCGAGGTCTTCCTTCAACACCGCCTCGCCGCGGTCGAACGTGCCGAGCCAGCGCGACCCGCCGGGCACGCCCGGCAGATGCTCGACGAGAGCGTCCGCGCCGAATTCCACGTACCAGGTCCGCTTCCCCGCGCGCTCCTGCGTCTCGAAGCCGTGGAGGTCCGCGGCGTCGAGGACGAACCGCTCCATGCGCGCGTCGAGGTCCGCGGGGACACGCGAGAGAATCTCCGCCGCCTTCTCCACCCTGTAGCCGTTCTGGTGAAGATGGTGGTAGACGGCGTCTCGCCGCGCGTCGGCCGCGCTCCGCACCTCGGCGGCCAGGGCTTCCACGGGAAGACGCCGCCCGACCTTCGCGAACCGCTCGGCCTTGCGGATCGCGGCTTCCACGTCGCCGAGCGAGCGCTCGAGGCCGCCGAGCGGCGACGTGAAGAGGCCGATGCGCTCGTAGAGGTCCGCGATCTCGCGTTCGAAGCCGTCCGGAGGGCGGAAGTAGACGATCTCGACCGGCGTCGTCCGGTTGATTCGGTCGAGGCGCCCGATGCGCTGCTCCACCTCGGCCGGATCGCGCGGGAGGTCGAAGAGGACGAGCCGGCGGCAGAACTCGAAGTTGCGGCCCTCGCCGCCGGCTTCGGTCGAGATCAGGAGCGACGGGCCGTCGGGCCGCCGGAACTCGGCCACCTCGACGTCTCCGCGTTCCGGCGTGAGGCCCTCGTGAAAGATCGCGACGCGCTTCAAGGTGGCGGACTCCAGCCTCGCCTTGAGCGCCGAAAGCGTGTCGCGCTCGTGGACGAAGACGAGCGTCTTGGCGGTCCCCGCGGCGCGCCATTCGTCGTCCCGCTTCGCGAGCCACGCGATGCGCGGGTCCGCGGCGGCCTGCGCGTCGGCGAGCGGTCCGGCGGGAGGGAGGCTCTCGAGGTCGACGGGCGCGGGGACGCGCGGCTGGAACCCGCCGACGTCCACGCGCCGCGTCGCGCTCGTGCAGGGCGGCAGCGGCTCGCCGCGCCCGAGAGCGGCGAGAAACTGCTCCTCGGACGTGTAGGCGTCGGGGCGGAGCAGCTCGATCAGGCGGAAGAAGCCGTGCGGATCCGCCTCGAGCGGAGCCGCGGAGAGGAGAAGCACGTGGCGCGCCGCGCGCGCGAGCGGCGCGACGGCGCGGTACGCGTCGCTCCCGGGTTCGCCCCTCGCGCGCTCGAGGCGGTGCGCCTCGTCCACGACGAGGAGCTCGAATCCCGCCGCCTCGGCCTGCGCGGAAAGGCGCGGGTCCGCGACGAGGTCGTCGATCGCGATGATCGCGTGCCGGTGCGCCTCAAAGGGGTTGAAGCCTCGTCCGTGCTCCTTCACGACGTCCTCTCGCCTCTTGCGGTCCAGGAGGACGAACGTCTGGTGGAACTTGCGGTAGAGCTCGCCGAGCCATTGGACCGTGAGCGTCGCGGGCGCGACGACGAGAGCCCGGTCGGCCCGGTCCGTGCGCAGGAGGCGCGAGAGGATGAGGCAGGCCTCGATCGTCTTTCCGAGGCCCACTTCGTCGGCGAGCAGCCAGCGGACGGGATCGGAGGCCGTGGCGCGCTCGGCGACGTCGAGCTGGTGCGGATAGAGCGCGATGCGCCCGCCGAGGAAGGAGCCCAGGCCGGCCGCCTGCCGGACCTCCGCGAGCAGGAGGCCGTCGAGCCGGTTCCGGAACGCGGCCGCGCGGTCCGACTGCAGCGCGGCGAGGCGCTCGACCGGGTCGTCCGGCGGCGCGAGGGGCCAGACGAGCACGGGGTTCACCGTTCGCCCGTCGGAGAGGCGCACGCCGGACGCTTCGACCGCGGCCACCAGGACCTCGCCTTCCTCGCCCTCGATCCGCGCCTTCTGGCCGGCGCCGAACGGAAGCGGGCGCAGCGCCGCATCGTCCGCCGCGAGCGTCAGGCGCGTCTCGGTGGCCGGGAAGAAGACGACGATGCGCCGCCCGTCCACCTTCTCGACGCGTCCCGGCCCGAGGTCGGGATTGAACTTGTGGAAGAGCTTGTCGTTTTCGCGGAAGGCGGGCACGAGCCGCTCATGGTGCACGCGGACGCGCGATCCGGCAAGCGGCGCGTCGGGCCGCCGTTCTTTCAGCGCAGCGCCTGGTCGAGGTCCGCGATCAGGTCGGCCGGATGCTCGAGGCCGACCGAGAGCCGGACGAGGTCCTGCGGCGTCGTCGAGCCCGCGCCTTCGCTCGTGGCGCGGTGCTCGATCAGGCTCTCGACGGCGCCGAGCGACGTCGCGCGCACGAAGAGCTTCGCCCGGCCCACGGCCGCGATCGCGGCCTCGCGGCCCGCCTTCACGTGGAAGGACATCATTCCGCCGAAGCCCGACATCTGCCGTGCGGCTACGGCGTGCCCGGGATGCGAGGGCAGTCCGGGGTAATTCACGCGCGAAACCGACGGGTGCGTCTCGAGCGAGCGCGCGACGGCGAGGGCGTTCGCGCTGTGCACGGCCACCCGCACCGCGAGCGAGCGCAGGCCGCGCAGGACGAGCCACGCGTTGAACGGCGCGAGGACGGCGCCGAGGATGTGGCGAACGTGGGTGGCCTTTTCGAAGGTCTCGTCCTTCCGCTTGAAGACGAGCACGCCGCCCTGGACGTCGCTGTGGCCGCCGAAGTACTTCGTCACGGAATGAAGAGCGAAGTCGGCTCCGAGGTCGAGCGGCCGCTGGAGGGCAGGCGTCGCGAACGTGTTGTCCACGACCGTGCGTGCTCCGACGGCCCGCGCGGCCTCCGCGACCGCCGCGATGTCCGACACCCTGAGGAGCGGATTCGACGGCGACTCCACGAAGACGAGCCGCGTCGCCGGCGTCAGCGCCCGCCTGACGGCGTCGAGGTCGTCCATCGGGCAGAAGCTCGCCGTGAGCCCCCACTGCGGCAGGAACTCCTGCGCGACGACCCGCCAGCCGTAGTACGCGTCGTCCGGCATGAGGACGTGCGCGCCCGCCGGCACGGTCTGAAGCAGCGCCACGCCCGCGGCCATGCCCGAGGCGAACGCGAGCGCGCCCGCGCCGCCCTCGAGCGGCGCGAGGGCGTCCTCGAGGAGAGTCTGCATGGGATTCGACTCGCGGATGTACGTGTGGGCGCCGAGAGGGGTCAGCTCCGCGTCGCGCTCGAACGTCGTGGAGAGGTACAAAGGCGGTGCGACCGCGCCCGTGGCGGCCTCGGGACGGCGTCCCGCGTGCACCGCGAGCGTCTCGAACTTCATCGCGTCGTGCGG
>DATGDV010000279.1:0-3718 GCA_035310685.1 Thermoanaerobaculia bacterium | reverse complement strand
CCGGATGAGATCGGCGACGAGACGCACCTTCTGGGCTGAGCCCCGGTAATGGCGGAGGCGGGCGACTGCTTCCATCGCTCTCCTCCTCAGGCCTTCGCCGCCGGCGCGGCCGGGGCGGGAGCGCCGGGGGCGCCTGGTGCGGCCGGTGCGCCCGGGGCGCCGGGAGCTCCCGGCGTCGCGCCCTTCTCGACCTTCTTGCCCGAGTGGCCTTTGAAGATGCGAGTGGGCGAAAACTCGCCGAGCTTGTGTCCGACCATGTTCTCGGAGATGTAAACGGGGATGAACTTCTTGCCGTTGTGGACGGCGAGCGTGTGGCCGACCATGTCGGGCAGGATCGTCGAGCGACGCGACCACGTCTTCAGGACGCGCTTCTCTCCCGCCGCGTTCATCGCGGTGATCTTCGTGAGGAGCGGCGCGTCGACGAACGGCCCCTTTTTCGTGGAACGAGACATGTGTTTCCTCGAATCCCTACTTGCGGCGCTTGACGATCATGGCGTCGGTGCGCTTGTTGTTGCGTGTCTTCATGCCCTTGGTCTTCCAGCCCCACGGCGATGTCGGATGGCGTCCTCCCGAGGTCTTGCCCTCGCCGCCGCCCATCGGGTGGTCGACCGGGTTCATCGCGACGCCGCGGTTGTGAGACTTCCATCCGAGCCAGCGGTTGCGGCCGGCCTTGCCGACGGAAATGTTCTCGTGCTCGAGGTTTCCGACCTGGCCGATCGTGGCGTAGCAGTCCACACCCACGCGCCGGAGCTCGCCCGACGGCACACGGAGGAGCGCGTACGCTCCCTCCTTCGCCATGAGCTGAGCGCCGGCCCCCGCCGAGCGGGCCATCTGGCCGCCGCCGCCCGGCTTGAATTCCACGTTGTGCACGACCGTGCCGAGCGGGATCGCCTTCAAAGGAAGCGCGTTTCCGACGACGATGTCGACCGCCGCGCCCGAGACGACCGTCTGGCCGACGGCGAGGCCGGCGGGCGCCACGATGTACCGCTTCTCCCCGTCGGCGTAGGCGAGGAGGGCGATGCGCGCCGCCCGGTTCGGGTCGTACTCGATGGAGGCGACCTTCGCCGGGATGTCGTGCTTGTCGCGCTTGAAGTCGATGTCGCGATAGCGCTTCTTGTGACCGCCGCCCCGCCACCAGGACGTGAGGTGTCCGCGGCTGTCACGGCCGCCGGTCCTGAGCTTCCCGCGCGTGAGCGACTTCTCCGGCGCGGACTTCGTGATCTCCGAGAAGTCGGACGTGGTCCTTTGGCGGAGGCCGGGAGACGTGGGTTTGTACGACTTGACGGGCATGGCGCGTTACACCCCTTCGAAGAGGGCCGGGAGCTTCTGACCTTTCGCCAGCTTCACGTAGGCCTTCTTGCGGTCCTGGGCCCGGCCGATGGACTTGCCGACCTTCTTGATCTTCCCGGACACGGCGACGACGCGGACGGCGTCCACCTTGACCTGGAAGAGGGCCTCGACGGCTTTGCGGATCTGGATCTTGTTCGCGTCGCGGGCGACGTCGAACGTGAGCACGTTCTGCGCCTGGCTCATCGCCGTCGAGCGCTCGGTGAGGACGGGGCGCACGAGCACGGACTGCAGGGTTCGCTCGCTCATGCCAGCACCTCGATGGCCGTGCGGAGCGCGTCCTCGGAGAAGACGAGCGTGCCCGCGTTCAGGGCGTCGTAGGCGTTGATGCCGAGGACGTCCATCGCCACGACCTTCGGGTTGTTGGCGGTCGCGCGCGAAAGGTTGACGTTCTGCTTCCGGTCGAGGACGAGGGCCTTGCCCTCGATTCCGAGCTTCGCGAGCACCCCCGCGAAATCCTTCGTCTTGTGGCTGCCGAGCTCGAGCGTGTCGAGGAGAACGACCTGGTTTCCGCGCGCCTTCTCGGAGAGGACGCAGCGCAGCGCCGCCTTCTTGGCCTTCGCGTTCACCTTCAGGTCGTAGGAGCGCGGAACCGGGCCGAACACCGTCCCGCCGTGGCGGTGGATCGGCGGGCGTCCGCCGCCCTGGCGCGCGCGGCCGGTGTGCTTCTGCTTGAAAGGCTTCTTGCCGCTGCCGGAGACCTCGGAGCGGACCTTCGTCTTGTGCGTGCCGCGGTGCTCGCGTGCCCGGATCTGCTTCACGACCTCCCACACGAGGTGGCGGCGGAACGGCACGCCGAAGATCTCTTCCGGAAGAGTGACCTCGCCGACCTTCTCGGCGGCGAGGTTGCGCAGCGGGAGCGTGAGCGACGCGGCCTCGCCCGTCTTCTCCGGGCCGGCCGTCGGCTCCGGACCCTTCGGGGCCTTCTTCGGAGCTCTTGAAGCGGGGGATTTCCTGGTCGTCGCCATCATCGCCCCCTTCACGCCGCCGCCCCGCGGCCGGACTTGCCGGAGAGCTTCTTCACGATCTTGACGACCGTGTTGCGCGCTCCCGGAACCGCGCCCCGGAGGTAGAGCAGGTGGTTCTCCGCGTCGACACGCACGACGACGAGGTTCTTCATCGTCGTCTGCTTGCCGCCCATCCGGCCCGACGACCGCGTGCCCGGAAAGACCCGTGACGGGAAGGCGGACGGGCCGATCGATCCCGGCGCCCGGTGGAACATCGAGCCGTGCGTGGCCGCGCCCCCGGCGAAGCCGTGGCGCTTGACGACGCCCTGGAATCCCTTGCCCTTGGAGACGCCGACGACGTCGACGTGCTCCTTCTCGGCGAAGATGTCGCAGAGCACCTTGTCGCCCGGCGCGGCCTTCTCGTCCGCGTCGCAGCGTACCTCGCCGAGGGTCTTCGTCGGCGGCACGCCCGCTTTTTCGAAATGACCCTTCGCGGGGGCCGTGAGCCGGCGCGGCGAGACGCGCCCCACCAGCCCGAGCTGGAGGGCGTCGTATCCGTCGTTGTCCTTCGTCTTGCGCTGGACGACCAGGCAGGGCCCCGCTTCGACGACGGTGACCGGCACGATCGTGCCGTCCGCCTCGAAGACCTGGGTCATCCCGATCTTGCGTCCCAGAATTCCGTTGATCATCGTGTTCTTCCTCGTCCCGCCTTCGTGTGACGGGACGGACTACTTGCCCATCGTCCGGATTTCGACTTCGACGCCCGCGGGAAGCTCGAGCTTCGTGAGCGCGTCGACGGTCTGCGGCGTCCACTCGAAGATGTCGAGCAGGCGCTTGTGCGTCCGCATCTCGAACTGCTCACGCGACTTCTTGTCGACGTGAGGCGAGCGGTTCACCGTCCAGCGCGCGATGGCCGTCGGCAGCGGGATCGGCCCCGCCACCTTCGCGCCGGAGCGCCGCGCCGTGTCGACGATCTCGGTCGTCGACTGGTCGAGGATGCGGTAGTCGTATCCCTTGAGTCGGATGCGGATTCTGTCGTTGGCCATTTGAATCTCGTCTCGCTATGCCAGGATCTCGGTCACGGTGCCGGCACCGACCGTGCGACCACCCTCTCGGATGGCGAACTTGAGGCCCTTCTCGATCGCGATCGGCGAGATGAGCTCGATCGCGAGCTCCACGTCGTCGCCGGGCATGACCATCTCGACGCCGGACGGAAGCATGGCCGAGCCGGTGACGTCCGTCGTGCGGATGAAGAACTGGGGCCGGTAGTTGTTGAAGAACGGCGTGTGGCGGCCGCCCTCGTCCTTGGAGAGGATGTAGACCTTCCCCTTGAACTTCGTGTGCGGGGTGATCGAGCCGGGCCTCGCGAGCACCTGCCCGCGCTCCACGTCGTTGCGCTCGACGCCCCGCAGGAGGACGCCGAT
>DATGDV010000278.1:0-5567 GCA_035310685.1 Thermoanaerobaculia bacterium | reverse complement strand
CCCCGCCGCGCTGCTGCGCCGGCTCCTCGGCGAGGACCCCACGGAGGTGAAGGTCTGCGGGATCACGCGGGAGGAAGACGTGGACGCTTGTCTGGAACAGGGCGTGGACTGGATCGGCCTCGTCTTCGCGGCGGGGTCTCCGCGGCGGCTGACGCCCGAAGAGGGGAGATTCCTGCGAATGAGAGCGAAGGGAGAGGGACACGGGGACGGGAGATTTCTTCGAATGGGGGGAGACGGGGAAAGCGGGGCACGTCGAGGCGCCGGCGCCGTCAAAGGAGTCGTCGCGGTCTTCGATGGGAACGCGGAAGAGGAGATTCTTCGAGTGGTCGAACTCGTTCACCCAGACGTCGTTCAAATGCCTCTTCCCGCTCGAAACCATTCGAAGAAATCCTTCTCTTCGGACATCGCTTTCTGGAACACCATCCGCGTCGGGCGCGACGAGCTCTCCTCCGCGAAGGAAGCCGAGGGAGATGCCCTCCACTTCGACACGTCCGTCGGAGGCGTGGGCGGCGGCACGGGGAGAACCTTCGACTGGACGCTTCTTACGGGTGTCGCTCGCTCCCGGCCCGTGGTGCTCGCGGGCGGTCTCAGCCCCGAGAACGTCGCGGACGCCGTGAGAAAAGTGAAGCCCGACATCGTGGACGTCTCGTCGGGAGTGGAAGCAGCGCCCGGAATCAAGGACCCGGCCAAGATCGCAGCCTTCGTGAGGGAGGTGCGCCGTGCCTGACTCGGGTTTCCTTCCGCCGGAGGCCGACGCGCACGGCCGCTTCGGCGCGTTCGGCGGGCGGTTCGTGCCGGAGACGCTCATGGCGCCGCTCGAGGAGCTCTCGCGCGCATACAGGGACGCGCGGCGCGATCCCGCGTTCCGGCGCGAGCTGGACGGCCTCCTGAAGACGTATGCCGGCCGGCCGACGCCGCTCACCTACGCGAAGCGGCTTTCGGAAAGTCTCGGCGGCGCTCGGATCTTTCTCAAACGCGAGGATCTCCTCCACACCGGCGCGCACAAGATCAACAACGCCCTCGGCCAGACTCTCCTCACGGTGCGCATGGGCAAGTCGCGCGTCATCGCGGAAACCGGAGCCGGGCAGCACGGCGTCGCGGTGGCCACCGCGTGCGCGCTCCTCGGGCTCTCGTGCGTCGTCTACATGGGTGCAGTCGACGTCGAGCGTCAGGCGCTGAACGTGTACCGGATGAAGCTGCTCGGCGCGACCGTCGTGCCGGTCATGGGCGGCACGCGCACTTTGAAGGACGCGATCAACGAGGCGATGCGCGACTGGGTCGCCTCGACGGCGACGACGCATTACGTTCTCGGGTCTGTCCTCGGGCCGCATCCGTTCCCGACGATGGTGCGCGACTTTCACGCCGTCATCGGACGCGAGGCTCTCGCCCAGAGCCGCAAGGCCCTCGGAAAGCTTCCCGACGTCCTCGTCGCCTGCGTCGGCGGAGGCTCGAACGCGATCGGCCTTTTCCGGGAGTTTCTTCCGTACCGGGAAGTGGAGATGGTGGGCGTGGAAGCCGGAGGGCGAAGCCTCGAGCCCGGCGAGCACGCCGCGCGCTTCGGCCAGGGCTCGATCGGTGTTCTTCACGGCACCCGTACCCTCATCCTGCAGGACGCGGACGGGCAGGTGCTCCCGACGCATTCCGTTTCGGCTGGCCTCGACTATCCGGCGGTCGGACCCGAGCACGCGCGCCTCGCCGAGCTCGGGCGGACGCGGTACGTCTCCGTCGGAGACGAGGCGGCTCTCGCGGCCTTCCACCGCCTCGCGGAGACGGAAGGCATCATCCCGGCCCTGGAGACGGCGCACGCGGTCGCCTGGGCGATCGCGGAGGCGCCTCGACGGCCTCGGAGCGCGGCGCTCGTCGTGAATCTTTCGGGCCGCGGAGACAAGGACGTCGTCTCCGTGGCCCGGCGCGAGGGCGTCGCGTTGTGAGCCGGATCCGGCGGGCTTTCGCGAAGGCGAAGGCATCGGGACGCGCGGCGCTCGTCGTCTTCGTGGAAGCCGGGGACCCCGATCTCGCCACCACGCGGCGCCTCCTTCCCGCGCTCGCCGACTCCGGCGCCGACGTGCTCGAGCTCGGGATTCCCTTCAGCGACCCTCTCGCCGACGGGCCCGTCATCCAGCGTGCGAGCGAGCGCGCGCTCGCGGGGGGGGCGACCCTGGGCGGGGCCCTCGCGCTTCTCGCGGGGCTGCGCACGTCGCGCTTCGCCGCGCCCGTCGTCGTTTTCAGCTACGCAAACCCGATTCTCGCGATGGGCGAGGCGGAGTTCGCGCATCGCGCGGCGGAGGCTGGGGCGGACGGAGTGCTCGTCACCGACCTCCCGCCGGAGGAGGGCCGTGGCTTCGCGTCGATCCTGAAGAGCGCGAGGCTCGACCCCGTTTATCTCGTCGCGCCCACGTCGCCGGACGACCGCATCCGCAGGGCAGGCTCGCTCTCGCGCGGCTTCCTCTACCTCGTGTCGCGCGCGGGCATCACCGGGACCCGCACGGAGCTTCCCGAGGGGCTCGCCGCCCTCGTCGCGCGGGTCCGGCAGAACGTCCCGCGTCTCCCGGTCGCCGTCGGCTTCGGCCTGTCGACGCCCGAGCAGGTGCGCTCGGTGGCGGCTCTCGCGGATGGAGTCGTCGTGGGAAGCGCGGTCGTGACGTCGATGGAGAAAGCCGTCCAGGACGGCCGCGATCCGGTCGAGGCGGCCGCGGGACTCGTGCGAGCGCTCGCGGCCGCGACGACGAAGGCCTGACGTGGCCGAGGGCGAGTCGGGCCTGCCCGACCGGATCTCGCAGGCGGATCGCTCGACGCTCGTGGCGCTCGTGGCGGACAACCTCACCCGCCTCACGGAGCGCGACGCGCTGCAGGTCCTCCGGCATCCCCACGCCTCGGAGGCGGTGATCGAGGAGCTCCTCTCGTCGAAGACGCTGCTCGCGTTCCGGAGCGTGCGGCGCCTCCTGGCGGCGCATCCGCGAACGCCGCCCCACGCGGCGCTTCGATGTCTCGAGGACCTCCTCTGGCGCGATCTTCTCGACATCGGGCGGGAGATACGCACGCCGCCACCCGTGCGTCTCGCTGCGAACCGGAAGCTCGAGGAAGCTCTCCGGTTCCTCGCGGTGGGCGAGAGGACGGCGGTGGCCCGGTTCGCCACCTCCGGGCTCTTTCCGGCGCTCCTCGACGACCCGGATTTGCGCGTCCTCGAGGCGGTGCTCTCGAATTCGAGGCTCACGTCCGAGGATCTGCAGCGATGGCTCGCGACCGGGCGTCCCCGGCCCGAAGCGCTGGCCTTCGTGGCCCGCGACGGGCGCTGGATCAGCCGCCCCGCGGTCCGGATGGCCCTCCTGACTCACCCCCTCATGCCCCGCGCTTTCGCCCTCTCGCTTCTGACCTCGGCATCGCGGAGCGAATGGCGCAGGCTGGCGGAAGATCCCTCCTTCGACCCCCTTCTCGCGGCTTGCGCGCGGGAGCTGCTCGAGAACGGGCCGAATTCCGTTGACACCGGTGGTAAGTCACAATAGGCTAAAGCCTTACGGGGAACCGGGTGACTGCCGAAACCGCCCAGGAGTTTGGCGAAGAACTTCGCCGCGAACGGGAACTGCGCGACGTGAGCCGGGAACAGCTTTCGTCGGCGACAAAGGTCTCGATGCGCCACATCGCGGCGCTCGAATCCGGGCGTTACGAACAGCTTCCCGCCGGCGTCTTCTCGAAGGGTTTCGTCCGCGTCATCGCACTCCATCTCGGCCTCGACGCCGAGCGCTCGGTGACGGCGTTCCGCCACGTTCACGCTTGCTGGGAGGCCGAGTGCGCGCGGCGCCAGCACCAGGCGGCGACGAACACGGCGGGAGTCCGTCTTTCGCAGCCGCGGCGTTCGGTATCGTCCTCGACCACCTTGCGGGGGATCGGCATCGCGCTCGTGCTCGCGTCCGTGACCGGCGCCGCGGCCTTCCTGCGCACGCACGGAGCCAGACCCCGGGGGCCGGAGGTCTCGGCCGCTCCCGTGGCGCGCGCGGAGAGCGGTCCGGCGTCCCTCGCGCTTCCCCCCGCGGTCGCGGCGGCCACGGTCGCGCTTCCGGCGAGCGCCGCCTTGCCGGACGCGATCTCCCCCGCGGCGTCGCGGGGGCGGACCCTCACCCTGAGCTTCCGTGACGACTGCTGGGCGGAAGTTCTCGTGGACGGAAGGCTCGTCGTGCGCGGGCTTTTCCCGAAGGGCTCGCGCCGCGAATTCGTGAACGGCGGCACGTTCACGCTCACGCTGGGGAACGCGGGAGCCGTCGACGTGATCGTGGACGGGAGGCCGCTCGGTGCCCTGGGCGGGGAGCACGAGACCGTAAAGAACTACGTGATCGACGCGGCCCGAAACGGCTGAGCCGGAGGGTCCGCCGCGGTCGGTTAAGCTGATCCCGTGGCCGATGTCTCGCCGGAAGGCGATCTCCTCCCCCAGATCGAGCGAGGCGAGGCCTCGCGCCAGATCCTCGATTTCGCCGCGCGGGGAATGGTCCCGTTGCCGCCCGAGGAGCTCGTTCGGGCCATTGCGAGCATCCTGGCGTCGGGGGACAAGGATCTCGCGCCCGTCGCGGAGGAGTCCTTCAAGGCGTTCGACGCCGCTTCCCTGAAGGATGCCGTTCTCAGCGCGGGTGTGAGGCCCGAGCAGCTGGCCGTCGTGGCGCGGCGGACGCAGGATGCGTTCGTGCTCGAGCCTCTCATCCGGCACAAGGCGGTCCCGGACGAGACACTCGCATGGCTCGCGGAACGCGTCGAAGCTCCCCTGCAGGACATCCTCGTCACGAACCAGACCAGGCTCATCGCGGCTCCGGTGATCGTCGAACGTCTCTTCGAGAACCCGAGGCTCTCGCCCGAGATCCGGCGCCGTGCCGACGAATTTCTCGAGGAGTTCTTTCTGAAGAAGGAGCGCGAGAAGGACGAAGGCAGGAACCTGGAAGAGGCGACCGAGGAGGAGGCGGCAGCCGCGGTCCCGGCCAGCCCGGAGGACGGGGAGGGCCTCAGCGAGGAGCAGAAGAAGAGCCTCTTCGCCCGGGTGTCGACGATGTCGGTGGTGGACAGGATCCGGCTGGCCTACCGCGGCAACAAGGAAGAGCGGTTGTTCCTCGTGCAGGATCGCAACCGGCTCGTCTCCTCCGCGGTCCTGAAATCGCCCAAGACGAGGGACGCGGACGCCGAGACGATCGCGAACATGAAGAGCGTCTCGGAAGACGTCCTCCGGACGATCACGTTCCGGCGGGACTGGATGCGACACTACGGGATCATGCGGGCGATCGTGAGGAACCCCCGCTCGCCCATCGACGTCACCATCTCGCTCGTCATGCGCCTCAGCGCCAAGGATCAGAAGGTGCTCGCCGGCGACCGGAACATTCCAGACGCGGTCCGCTCCGCCGCGCGCCGCGAGGTCGCCCGCAAGGAGTCGTGACGCCGGTCACAGTCTTTTGGATTTTCAGGGCCCGGGTGTGAGAATCTGACCCGTGACAAACCAGGTCGCGCGGGCAGGATGCCCTTCGAGGTTCTATTGACGAATTATTACGACGTGCTCGGGGTCCACCGTGACGCCTCCGAGTCGGAAGTCCGCG
>DATGDV010000277.1:0-2245 GCA_035310685.1 Thermoanaerobaculia bacterium | reverse complement strand
GCTTCATCGTTGAACCAGAGACACGGGGCGATTTTTCGCTCGTTGAACATGACGCCTCCCGCTCGGTTCGCACGCAGGTCCCGTGCCGGTAAGAATTTCGAATCGTGCGCTGCTAGAGTTCCTGGAACGTGCCCGCGCTGCCGCAGCGTTCTTCACTTCTCGAAGAATCTTCTCTTGCCGAATTTACCGCGAAGGCGGTGATCACGGGCATCGTCCTCGGCCTCATCTTCGGCGCCGCGAACGCGTATCTCGGCCTCAGGGTCGGGCTCACGGTGTCGGCCTCGATTCCCGCCGCGGTTCTCACCGTCGCCGTCTTCCGGCTCGCCGGCCGGAAGGGCACGATTCTCGAGGCGAACATCTCGCAGACGATCGGCTCGGCCTCGACGGCGCTCGCGACCGGCACGATCTTCACGATTCCCGCGCTGTTCCTCTGGGGCGTCGCGCCGCCGTACCTGCAGGTCGTGGCGCTCTGTTTTCTCGGGGCTCTCCTCGGCCTCTCTGCGATGATCCCGCTGCGCCGCCTCCTGATCGTGGACGCGCACGCCGAGCTGCCGTATCCCGAGGGCACTGCCTGCGCGGAGGTGCTGCGCGCGACGGCGGCGGATTCGAGCGGCAGCGCGTGGATCTTCCGAGGCATGGCCGTGGGCGCGCTCGTGAAGATCGTGGTTTCCCTCTTCTTCTTCATGCCTTCCGAGATCGGCGCCGCGCTGCCGTTCCTGCCGAAGGCCGAGCTCGCCGTCGAGCTCGCACCCGCCCTCCTCGCCGTGGGCTACATCCTCGGTTACCGGCAGTCCGGCGTCCTCGTCGCGGGCTCGATCGTGTCGTCCCTCGTCCTGATCCCGCTCATCGCCTTCATCGGGCAGGGGCTCGCGGCGCCGCTCGCGCCCGAAGCCGTCAAGCTCGTCTCCGCGATGTCGGCCGGCGAGATCTGGTCGCGCTACGTGCGCTACATCGGAGCGGGAGCGGTCGCGACGGCGGGCATTCTCACGGTTCTGAAGAATTTCCCCACGATGGTCGGCGCGTTCGTCGCCGTGGTGAGAGGCGTGCGGGGCGACCGAGGAGACGCGCGGGACGACTCCTCCGGCCCGATCGCGCGGACGGACCGCGACCTGCCCGGGAGCTTCGTCTTCGGCGGCATCGCGCTCGTCGTCCTGGCGGCCGCGCTCGTGCCCGGAATCTTCGCGGGCCACATGGGAGCGCTCCCGAGGGCCGTGTGCGCCGCCGGCGTGGGCCTCTTCGGCGTCCTCTTCGTCGCGGTGGCGGCGCGCATCGTCGGCATCGTGGGCGTCTCCTCGCAGCCCACGTCGGGCATCACGCTCGTGACGCTCATCGGCGTCGCGTCGCTCTTCGCGGCGGCCGGCTGGACGGACGGGAACGCGCGCGCGGCGGTCCTCACCGTGGGCACGATCGTCGCGATCGCGGCGTCGAAGGCGGGCGACATCTCTCAGGACCTCAAGACGGGGTGGCTCGTGGGCGCGACGCCCGCGCGGCAGCAGCTCGGGCAGCTGATCGGCGCGTCGTTCGCGTGCTGGGGCGTCGCGGCGACGGTGCTCCTTCTCGGCAGCGCCTACACGTTCGGGACCAAGGAGATTCCCGCGCCGCAGGCGATGCTCATGAAGACGATCATCGAAGGCGTTCTCTCGGGCGCGCTCCCCTGGGGGCTCGTCCTGACGGGCGCCGGGCTTTCGTTCGCGGTCATCCTCTGCGGCATCTCGGGCCTCGCGTTCGCGATCGGCGTCTACCTTCCACTCTCGTCCATGGCCCCCATCTTCGTGGGCGGTTGCGCGCGCGGCCTCGTGGAAAAGTCGCGCCAGGGCGCGCTGCCCGAAGGGAGCGACGCCGGCATCCTCGCGGCCTCCGGCCTCGTCGCCGGAGAAGGCCTCGCCGGCGTCCTCATCGCGGCGCTCGTCGCGTTCGGCGTCGCGCCGAAAGGCCGCCCGCCAGTCGTCGGAGGCCTCCCAGGCGAGGCGCTGACGGCCCTCGCGATCCTCGCCGTCTGCGCGTTCCTCGTGCGGGCAGGGCGGCGGTCATAGACGTTCGAGAACCAGAATCGTTCTCGAACTGCCAATTGGACTCCTTCCGTAGAAGAGCGCAACATTCCCGGTAAGTCTCAGAAAGCTCTTCTGCAGGGGTTCGTGACAGGTTTCTTTCGCGCGCCCCTTGGAAGGACGGGAGTTCTATGCGCCGCAGGCTTCTCGTGTCCGTGTCGCTCGTCGCTCTAGCGCTTCTCTTTCTCGCCACGTCT
>DATGDV010000276.1:0-3060 GCA_035310685.1 Thermoanaerobaculia bacterium | reverse complement strand
TCGATCTTGCCGTCCGAGTCGCATGTGATGTCGGCAAGCGTCCCGTGCTCCGAGGGCTTTTCGCGCAGCCTGTGGATCGGGAGGATGGGGAAGAGCTGGTCGATCGCCCAGACGTCCGGCAGGGACTGGAAGACCGACATGTTCATGACGTACTTGTCGGCCAGCATGACCTCGAGCTGCTCGAACTCCTCGGGAATGTCCTTGAGCGTGTGGAGATGGCGCCGGATGCGCTCGCAGATGTTCCAGTAGAGGATCTCGCCCTTGCTCCGGTCCTCGAGCGACACATAGCCGAGGTTGAAGAGCGTGAAGAGCTCCTCCTTGTACTGGAGGGCGTCGTGGTAGCTCTCGCGCATGGTCTTCGCGGTCACGCCCTGCCAGACGTCGTACATCTCGCGCACGACGTGGTTCTCGTCGCCGTCGAGCTTCACGGTGCGGCCCTGCTCGATGCGGTCCGCCACGTCGAGGACGTTCGTTACGAGGACCGAGTGATACGCCGTGAGCGCGCGCCCCGATTCCGTGACGAGCGTCGGGACGGGGACCTTCTCCTCGTCGCAGATCGTCTTGATCGTGTAGACGATGTCGTTCGCGTATTCCTGCACCGTGTAGTTCATGGAGGAGTCGAACGCGGTCTTGCTGCCGTCGTAGTCCACGCCGAGCCCGCCGCCGAGGTTCAGGAACTTCACCTCGACACCCGACCGGTAGAGCTTCGAGTAGACGCGGCCCGCCTCCTTGACCGCGTTCTTCACCTTGCGGATGTCCGTGATCTGGGAGCCGATGTGAAAGTGGAGCATGACGAGGCTGTCGAGCATCTTGCGGTGGCGGAGGATCTCGACGGCCTCGAGCATCTCGGTCGTCGTGAGGCCGAATTTCGCCGCCTCGCCGCCGGACTTCGCCCACTTGCCCGAGCCGCGCGCGTAGAGCTTGCTGCGCATCCCGATCAGGGGCTTGATGCCGCGCTTCTTGGCGACCTCGAGGATGCGCTCGAGCTCGGACACCTTCTCGAGGATGAGGACCACCGTCTTGCCCATCCGGATGCCGTTCAAGGCGAGCCGGATGAACGCGTCGTCCTTGTAGCCGTTCGTCGTGATCAGGCAGTCCGAGCCGAGGTCCTGCGAGAGGGCCGCGAGGAGCTCGGGCTTCGACCCGGCCTCGAGGCCGTATCCGTACTTGCGGCCGGACTGGATGATCTCGCGCACGACGACCTTCTTCTGGTTCACCTTGATCGGGAACACGCCGCGGAAGACGCCGTCGTACTCGTACTCCTTGATCGCGTGGAGAAAGGCCTCGTTGAGCTCTTTCACGGCGGCGTCGAGGATCTGCGGGAACCGGATCACGACCGGGGTCGAGATGCCGCGCAGCGCGACGTCGTCGATGACGGCCTTGAGATCCACGAAGCGGTGGCTCTCGCGCGTCGGGTGAACGAGGAGGTTCCCGTCGTCGGAGACGGAGAAAAAGCCCTTGCCCCAGTTCTCGATGCCGTAGAGCTTCTCGGCCTCGGCGAACTTCTCGGGCGCGCGGACGCGGGAAGGTTTCGGGGCCCTCGCGCCCCGGGAGATTGCGGCGTTGCTGGACATCGCGCGAATCTTACGCAGGGAACGGCCGCATGGTGTCGAAAATTTCGGCGTTAGGATCCCCCGGGTGAAAGTGCCCGTCCACGTCCTCTCCGGGTTCCTCGGAGCCGGGAAGACGACCGCGATCAAGGATCTCCTCGGCCGCAGGGCCGATCGGGAGAGGATCGCGGTCGTCGTGAACGAGTTCGGGACGCTCGGGGTGGACGGTGCGCTGCTGTCGGACTGCGCGAGCTGCATCCTTCGGGAAGTGCCGGGCGGCTGCGTGTGCTGCACCGCGATGCCAGATCTCGAGGCCTCGCTCGAGGAGGTGTCGGACCTCGTGGCGCCGACCCGATTCGTCCTCGAACCGACGGGGCTCGCGAGGCCTTCCGAGCTCGTCGACCTCCTGCGCGGCCCGCGCTGGGCCGCGCGGTTCGACGTGCGTCCGGTGATCACGCTCGTCGACCCGCAGCAGGACGTGGAAGCCGCCTGGCGCGAGAGCGCCCTCTTTCGGGACCAGATCGAGACGGCGGACGTCCTCGTTCTCAACCGGTGTGATCTGGCCTCGGAGCAGGAGATTCTTCGAGCGGAAGAATTCGCCCGCGCTCTGGCCCCGCCGAAGCTCCGGGTCGTCCGGACGGAGCACGGGGTGCTGCCGGACGAGATCTGGGACCTGGAGCGCCCCGAGCCGCCGAGGGGCGAGGCCCTGCTCGCGCCCGGGCCCGATCACACCCACTTTCGAAGGAATTCCTCCGAAGGCCACGTCGGCCGAGGCGTCGCATTTCCGCCGGAGCGGATCTTCGATGCGGATCGACTCTTCTCGGCCCTCGAGGCGCTGCGAGCCGGGCGGCTGACGCGCGGCCGCGTCGCCCGCGCGAAGGGTCTCTTCCACACGACGGCGGGCTGGCGCCTCCACGAGATCGCGGGCGGCAGGCTCTCGACGGCTCCGACGTCCTGGCGCCGCGACAGCCGGGTGGACGTCATTCTGAAGGATCCGGAGATGGGAAAGGCAAGGCCCGGAGAGAAAGACGAAGGGGGGGATTTCTTCGAATGGGAAAGAGCGCTGCGGGAGGCGCTGGTGCCGCCCGACGCGCCTCTTCTCACACTCGAGGATGGCGCGGGACGAATGCGCGCGTTCGACCCAGAGGGCTTCGCCGCTCTTCCTCTCTTACCTTCTGAGAAAGGTCTCTCTTCGGACGACACCCAAGGGCCCGCGTTCCGGCTCGGAGACGTGATGGCGCACGCGGGCGTCGCCCGCGAAGCGGACTGGATGTGGCTCGTGATGGACTCGGGCCTCTTCGGCGTCGGCGGGCCGCGCCACGTCCTCGAGAACGGGATCGTGTTCGCAGGAGCCGAGGGCTTCCGCTTCGTCCTCCCGGAAGACGCCGCGCGGGGCGCCGAGGACGAGGTGGACGCCTGCCGGGACCTGACGAACGTCTGCGGCGTGCGCCTCGCGGAAGCGCCGGGAGCGGCCGAAGGGACTCCGGCGTGACGGCGAAGCGCGGGCGGC
>DATGDV010000275.1:0-2188 GCA_035310685.1 Thermoanaerobaculia bacterium | reverse complement strand
GGAGTGGTTCACGACGGCCCCCGTCGCGGCGGCTCGGAAGGCGGCCGAAAAGGCCGGGATCCCGCTCTCGCAGATCGACCTTTTCGAGGTGAACGAAGCGTTCGCGGTCGTCGCGATGGCGTTCATCGGGGACCTCGCTCTCGACCCGAACAAGGTGAACGTGAACGGCGGGGCCGTGGCCCTCGGCCATCCGATCGGTTCGTCGGGCTCGCGCATCCTGACGACGCTCGTCCACGCGCTCCGCGCCCGCAAGAAGAAGTACGGCCTCGCCTCGATCTGCATCGGGGGCGGGGAGGCGACTGCCATCGTCGTCGAAGCGCTCTAGAATCGGGCCGATGATCGACAAGGTCGTCCGCGGGGTCTCGCCCCAGGAAGCGGCTGCGAAGGCCGTCCACGACGTCCCGTCCGGCGCGACCCTCCTCGTGGGCGGCTTCGGCCTCTGCGGAATCCCGGAGAATCTCATCGCGGCGCTCGCGGCGAGCGACGTTCAGGGGCTCACGTGCGTCTCGAACAACTGCGGCGTGGACGACTGGGGCCTCGGCATCCTCCTCGCGAAGAGGAAGATCCGGAAGATGCTGTCGTCCTACGTCGGGGAGAACGCCGAGTTCGAGAGGCAGTTCCTCGCGGGCGAGCTCGAGCTGGAATTCTGCCCGCAAGGGACGCTCGCCGAGCGGATGCGGGCGGGCGGGGCGGGCATCGCCGGCTTTTACACCCCGACGGGCGCCGGCACGATCGTGGCCGAGGGCAAGGAGACGAAGGTTTTCGACGGCCGGGAGTACGTCCTGGAGCGCGGCATCGTGGGCGACTTCGCGCTCGTCGCCGCGTGGAAGGCCGACCGGCTCGGCAATCTCGTCTACCGCAAGACCGCGCGCAATTTCAACCCGATGGCCGCGACGGCCGGACGGATCACCGTCGCCGAGGTCGAGGAGCTCGTCGAGCCGGGAGCGCTCGATCCGGACGAGATCGACACGCCCGGCATCTTCGTCAAGCGCGTCGTCGTGGCGCCGCGCGTCAAGCGCATCGAGCGGCGCACCGTGCGGAAAGGCTGAGGATGGCGAAGCTCGACCGGGACGGCATCGTGCGGCGCGCGGCCCAGGAGCTCCGCGACGGGATGTACGTGAACCTCGGCATCGGCATGCCGACGCTCGTCTCGAACGTCATCCCGAGGGGCATGGAGGTCATTCTCCAGTCCGAAAACGGCATCCTCGGCATGGGCCCGTACCCCGCCGAGAGCGAGATCGACCCCGACCTCATCAACGCGGGCAAGGAGACCGTGACGGTCGTTCCCGGCGCCGCGTTCTTCTCGTCGGCCGACTCCTTCGCGATGATCCGCGGCGGGCACATCGACCTCTGCATCCTGGGCGCGATGCAGGTCGACGCCCAGGGGTCGATCGCGAACTGGATGATCCCCGGAAAGCTCGTGAAAGGCATGGGCGGCGCGATGGACCTCGTCGCGGCGGCGCGGCGCATTGTCGTCACGATGGAGCACGTCGCGAAAAGCGGCGAGAAGAAGATCCTGAACCGCTGCACGCTCCCGCTCACGGGCAAGAGCTGCGTCCACCGCATCATCACCGACCTCGCCGTCCTCGACGTGAAGAAGGGCGGAGGCCTCGTCCTCGTCGAGCGCGCTCCGGGCGTGTCGGTGGACGAGATCCGCGCCGCGACGGAGCCGCCGCTCGAGATCGGCGGCGACGTGCCCGAGATGAAGGTCTGAGGGCCATTCGGTCCTTTTGGCCTTCGACTTGCTGCGCCTCGACCAGCATGGGGCGTTTCGGCACAGGCGAGGGTCTGCAAATTTCTTCGAAGGTGAGAAACCTCCTCGCGCGTCGTGCATGCGCCGCAGCTGGACGAAAGGGCCTGCAAATTTCTTCGAAGGTGAATGGGGCTTTGGGCGCGTCCCGCCATTGCGGCAGGCCCGCGGCGCCGCGGCGCGCCGAGAGGCCCACACACCCTTCTAAGAAAAAACAGCATCGCCGTCTGCTCCGCCTGCTGCCTTCTTGCGTCGCCCTCACCCTATGCACGGGAGCAAATCTCTCTTTCTCCCAGTCTTCCTTCGACACCGATCCCTTCGCCGCCCGCTTCCGCGAGCGCGGGGGGTGGGAGCCGAAATTCAAGCTGCCCGAGAAGGGCGGGACGAGCCGCATCACGATCGAAGCGGGCGAGCCGGGAGGCCCGCAGGGCAAGCAGA
>DATGDV010000274.1:0-5377 GCA_035310685.1 Thermoanaerobaculia bacterium | reverse complement strand
GCCCTCGCGTCGCCGGTTCCCGGAGCGATGGAGGCGTGGCTCGGCGCGCGCCTCGCGTCGGGCCTCGTCCTCGCGCTCCCGCTCGGCCTCGCCGGCCTCGCACTTCTTCGTTTCATCCTCCTCGCGCGGCTCGGAGATTCCGTCGCCGAGCCGCGCGAGCCCTCCCGGCGCGCGGCGGCGGCGGGGCTCGCGGCGGCCGCGGTCTTCCTGGCCGCGGCCCTGCTCCCGCCCGCTCTCCTGGGGGCATTTCGCCCCGGGTCCGCCGGATACGCGCCGTTCTCTCACGCGCCCGGCCCCGCGTCACTCGCGTCGGCTCCCGCCTCCTTCGCCTTCTTCGCGCTGCAGAGCCTCGTCGAGGAGCTCCTCTTTCGCGCGTTCTTCCTCACGGCCCTCGCGGCGACGTTCCTCTTCTTCGCGCGAGTCTTGTTCGGCAAACTTTCGAAGATGAGCGAGCCTCTTCGAGGCCACGCGGCCGCGCGCCGCTGGCTCGCCTCGGGGCTCCTCGCGAACGCGGGCCAGTCCCTGGCGTTCGCTTCGATGCACGCGGTCAACCCGAACGTGACGCCTCTCGCGCTCCTCAACATCTGCCTCGCGGGCGCGGTCCTGGGCTGGCTCTACTGGAGCGAAGGCGGTCTCCTCGGCCCCTGGACGTTCCATGCGCTCTGGAATTTCGGGCTCGCTGCGCTCGCCCTTCCCGTGAGCGGGATGACGATGGGAAACCCGGTGTTCGCAACCGGAATCCGCGGAGCCGGACTGCCGGCCCTGAGCGGAGGAGCCTTCGGACCCGAAGGCTCGGCGCTGACCACGGTCACTCTGACAGTCCTTCTCGCCGTCCTCGTCCGTCGGAGCGCACGAAAGCTTCCGAACGCGTATCCTTCCGCGCCATGAAGGGCGGACGGGAGTCGTTCAAGTGCCCGGGGTGCGGGAAGCACTTCTTCTACTGGGTGCCCGAAGGCGTGGCCCAGCCGAAGGTGAAATGCTATTTCTGCGGCAAGGAGACGTTCCCGAACGGCGAGCCCCCCGCTCCTCCGGCCCCCGCGCCCGCACCCCCCGCGCCGGCACCGGCGCCGCCGGCCCGGAAACCCGCCGCCGCGGCTCCGCCAGCCGAGGGAACTCCTTCCCCCTCGACCTGAGGCGCTCCGTGAGCGACGCGCTCGAAGCTCTGGCCGCCGCCGTCCGAAAGGGCGACGGCAAAACCATCGAAGCCCTTCTCGATGCCGACCCCGCGCTCGTGAACGCGCGCCGGCCGGACGGCTCGTCGTTCGTGCTCTTCGCCATCTACAGCGGACACGCACGCCTCGTGAACCTCTTCCGTGAGCGCGGCCGGTCGCTCGACCTCTTCGAGGCCGCGGCCGCGGGGGACGCGGCCGCTGTGCGCGCGTTTCTCGCGGCGGACCCTGCCGCGGCACGAGCCGTCTCGCCGGACGGATTCCCGGTCCTGGGCCTCGCGCTGTTCTTCGGCCACGCGGCGCTGGCGGAGTTGCTCCTCGCATCGGGCGCGGACCCGAACGCCGCCTCCGCGAACGCGATGAGAGTCACGCCGCTCCACGCGGCGGCGTCGCGCGGCGACGCCGCGATGGTGAAGACTCTGCTCGAAAGGGGCGCCGACCCCGACGCCCGCCAGCAGGGCGGCTGGACGCCTCTCCACAATGCCGCCGCGCAGGGAAACGTCGAGATCGTCCGGCTGCTCCGCGGGAAGGGAGCCGACGTCTCGGCACGGACCGAAGACGGCAAGACCGCCGCCGACCTCGCGCACGAGCGGGGACACGCCGCGATCGCGGAATCGTTGCGGAACGTGTGACGGCGCGCCCCGGCCGGCCGGCGCAGGCGGCGCCGGATCAGGACGAGGCCCGGTAGACGATCTCCCCTCCGACGACGGTCATACGCACCTTCGCCTTCGGAATCGCGGCATCCGGGACCTTCCCCGAGACGATGTCACGGTCGAGGACCGTGAAATCCGCGTCGTACCCGGGGTCGATCCGCCCGCGCCTCTTCTCGGCGAACTCCGCGTAGGCGTTGTCGGCCGTGAAGAGGCGGAGCGCCTCGGCCCGCGTGAGGGCCTCCTCCTTCCGCCAGCCGCCCGGCGGATGGCCCGAAAGATCCTGCCGCGTCACGGCCGCGTAGAAGCCGAGCAGGGGATTCTCGGATTCCACGGGGAAGTCGCTTCCGCCCGCGAGATGCGCGCCGGATTTCAGGAGAGACCGCCAGGCGTAAGCGCCCTCGAGCCGCCTGGGGCCGAGGCGCGATTCGACCCACGGCATGTCCGAGGTCGCGTGCGTCGGCTCGATCGACGCGATCACGCCGAGCCTCCCGAAGCGCGGGAGGTCGGAAGGCGCGAGGATCTGGGCGTGCTCGATGCGCATCCGTGGATCGGCGGGCCGCACGGCGGCGAGCGCTCTCTCGTAGGCGTCGAGCGTCACCCGGTTCGCGCGGTCGCCGATCGCGTGCGTCCACACCTGAAAGCCGGCGCGAAGCGCCTTCTTGGCGAGACGCTCGATCTCTTCCGGCGGCGTCAGGTCGAGACCACGATTGCCCGGCGCGTCGCTGTAATCGGCGAGAAGCGCGCCGCCGCGCGAGCCGAGCGCTCCGTCCGCGTAGATCTTGACGGCGCGAATCGTGAGGCGGCCCGATTGAAGCGGGCCCCTCGCGATCGCCTCGGCGAGGTACGGCGGGCCCACGGTCGCGTAGACCCGGATCGGCATCTTCTTCTCACGCGCGAGGGACGAAAGGACGCCGATCTCCTCGGCATTCGAGCCCGAGGCGTCTCCGACGCCCGTCAGGCCGACGCGCGCGCAGGCCTCGAAGGCGGCGACGTAATCGCGAGCGATCTCCTCCGGCGTGGCCTCGGGAATCGCTTTCCACAGGAGATCGGTCGCGTTGTCCACGAGGACGCCCGCGGGGCGACCGTCCGCGAGCCGCTCGATGCGCCCGCCCTCGGGATCCACCGTCTTGGCGGTCACGTGCGCGGCGGCGAGCGCGGCCGCGTTCACCCAGATCGCGTGCCCGTCCACGCGCTCGAGGACGACGGGGTGGTCCGGCGAGGCGGCGGACAACTCGGCGGCGGTCGGGAACGTCTTCGGGGTCCACCGGTTCTGATCCCAGCCGCGCCCCCGGATCCACTCGCCTCTCGCGGCCGCGGCGGCGCGGCTCCCGACGCCCGCGAGGATTTCCTCCTTCGAGAGGCCGCGGAGGTCGAGCATGCGCCGAAGCGCCCCGAGCTTGCGCAGGTGTCCGTGCGCGTCGGTGAGGCCGGGCACGACGACCGCCCTCGCGAGATCGACGACGTGTGCGTCGGGCGCGAGCGCCCGCGCCTCACGCTCGTCGCCGACGAAGCGGATGCCGCCGCCTTCGACGAGGATCGCGGCCCTCGCGGGACTCGCGTCCCACGCCCGGTACACGGTCGCTCCGGTGTACAGCGTGGCCGACGCGGAAGGCTTCGGGCGTCGCTTCTCGAAACGCGCCTCGGCGGCCGACGCGGCAAGAGGCAGGACGAGAAGCGCGAGGGCGAGGAACGCCCTCATCGCGAGACGACGACCTCTCCGCCCTTCATGACGAACGGGATCCTCTCGAGGAGCGTGACGTCCTTCAGCGGGTCGCCGTCGACGGCGACGAGGTCGGCGTACGCGCCGGGCGCGATCGTCCCCACCATCTTCCAGCCGAGCAGGTCCGCGGCATTCACGGTCGCCGACTGGATCGCCTGCATCGGAGTCATGCCCCAGCGCACCATGTGCGCGAACTGCCTGCCGTTCATCCCGTGCGGATACACGCCGGCGTCCGTGCCGTAAGCCTGTTTCACGCCGGCCTTCACGGCCTTCTGGAAATTCTGGCGCTGGAGGAGGCCGATCTTCCGCTCCTTCTCGAGGATTTTCTCCGGGTAGCCCATCTTCGCGAACTCCGCGAGGATCCAGTCGTCGTTGTAGACGTCCGCCACGAGGACCGTGCCCCGCTCTTTCATCATGCGGATGCCCTCGTCGTCGAGCAGGCTCCCGTGCTCGATCGACGCCACGCCGGCCGCGACCGCGCGCTTGATCGCCTCCGTGCCGTGCGCGTGCGCCGCGACTCTCCGGCCCCACATCGCGGCCTCGTCGCAGATCGCCTTCATCTCCTCGAAGGAATACTGCGGCGCTCCGACGGACTCTTCCTCCGAGAGGACGCCGGCCGAGGCGATCATCTTGATGACGTCCGCCCCGTACTTCACGTTCTGGCGGACGAGCTTGCGCACGGCGTCGACGCCGTCGGCGACGCCCGTGAAGCCCTCGAACCTGAGGTACGGGGAAAAACCCGTCAAGTCGGCGTGTCCGCCGGTCGACCCGATGGCAAGGCCCGCGACTTTCAGCCGCGGCCCGGGAATCTTGCCGGCCTCGATCGCGTTCCGGAGCGCCACGTCGATGTACTCGTCGGCTCCGACGACGCGCAGCGTGGTGAAGCCGGCCTCGAGAGTCCGCTTCGCATAGACGTGCGCCGTGACGGCGACGTCGATCGGCGACCGGCGGAAACGGTCTCCGTAGTAATCCTCGGGCTGGGAGGTGATGTGCGTGTGCACGTCGATCAGGCCCGGGAGGACGGTCTTTCGAGAAAGATCGATGATTCGCGCCCCCGCGGGAGCGACGAGACTCGAGCCGATCTCCTTGATCACGCCGTCCTCGACGAGGATCTCCTGGCTCTTCTTCACGGTCCCGGACGCCACGTCGACGAGCGAGCCGGCTTTCAGGAGAGTCGGCGCCGGCTTCTCGGCGGCGGGTGATCTCTTCTCCGTACCGAGGGAGCGCGGCGCGGCCAGGACGAGCGTGAGGCCAAGCGCGGCAAGAGCGGAAAGGGCGAGTTTCCGGGAGGTCATGGGCGGAAGGCTAGCAGAGCGCGGCTCCTAGAATGCCGCGATGCCTCCGCCGCCGGACCTCGCCCTCCTCGCGCGCATCCAGGCGCAGATGCGCGCCGTCGCCCGCCGGCAGTACGAAGCGGTCGCCGTCCCTCCGTTCACCCTCTTCTTCCACGACAGGGACCCGCTGCCCTACTTCAATTACGCGATCCCCGACGGCCCCGGCGCTTCCTCCTGCAACCTCGCCGCGCCGCTCGACCGCCTCGAGGCGGAGTTCCGCTCCCGCGACCGCGTTCCGCGCTTCGAGTTCGTCGAGGCGTGCGCGCCGCGCCTCGCGGAGGCGCTCGAGGCGCACGGCTTCGCGTTGGAGAACCGGGCTCAGCTCATGGTCTGCCCGCGCGGAGAGGAGCGCGCCGCGCCGGCGGTGAGCGGGCTCGACCTCGCGACGCTCGAGGCCGCGACCGCGCTCGAGGAGTTCACCGCCTTCCTCGACGTGCAGCGCCGCGCCTTCGGGCTTCCGGCGCCGCGGATGCCCTCGGACGAGGAGGCGCAATCCTTGCG
>DATGDV010000273.1:0-3305 GCA_035310685.1 Thermoanaerobaculia bacterium | reverse complement strand
ATCAAGGCCGCGTCCCTCGAGGCCGTGCAGCGGCTGCCGAAGCAGATCGACGCGATGTTCGAGAACAGCGACCGCCCCACGCGCACCGAGACCGAGAAGGAGATGCAGAACGGCTTCGTGTCGATGCTCGGCAACGTCAAGCTGCTCGTGACCTCCATCGGCACCATCATCGTATTCGTCATCCTCCTTATCGCGGCGAACACGATGGCGATGACGGCCCGCGAAAGGGTCACGGAAATCGCCGTGCTGAGGACGCTCGGGTTCCCGAAGGGCACGATCCTCGGGCTGATCCTCGGCGAAAGCGTCCTGCTGTCCCTCATCGGCGGCCTTCTCGGCGTCGCGCTCTTCGTCGGCACGTTTCCCGGCTTCCGGCAATGGCTCCTCTATTCGCCCCTGAGCGGCTTCGCGGCGGGCATGCATCTCTTCCCCGAGGTCGTCGCCACGGGGTTCGCCGTCGCGGTTCTCGTCGGTCTCCTCGCCGGGCTCGTGCCGGCGATCCGGTCCGCCCAGCGTTCCATTCCGGACGGCCTGAGGCAGGTCGGCTGATGAAGTTCCTGCCGCTCGTGCTCAAGAACCTGCTGCGCAAGAAGACGCGGCTGGGCCTGACGGTCGGCTCGATCCTCCTTCCGTTCGTCGTGATCTGCCTGCTCGGGACGTTCGTCGCGATGCTCGACGCGGATCCCTCGCAGGGGCGCGGGATGTACCGCCTCGCCGTGCGGCACCGGGTCTCGATCGCGAACGTCCTGCCGGCCTCTCACCTCGACAAGATTCGCGAGCTGCCCGGCGTAAAGGCCGTCACCCCGTTCAACTGGTTCGGCGGCCGCTACGTCGATTTCTCGGCTTTCAACGTGTTCGAGCGCTTCGGAGTGGATCCGCGGGCCTTCTTCGGGGTCTTCGACGCGTCGTCGATCGTCTCCGGGTCCGCGGACGAGTGGCAGCGCGACCGAAGCGGGCTCCTCGTGGGCGAGCTCCTGATGAAGAAATACGGGTGGCACCTCGGCCAGACGGTCACGCTCGTGGGAGACATCTGGCCGGGGACGTACACCTTCACGATTCGGGCGGTCTACCGGGGCAACGACGAGGCGGCGGTCTTCTTCGACCAGAAGGTCATCGACGAGACTCTTCCCACCCGGGCCGGCCGCTACACGATGATCTGGGTCAAGGCCGAAAGCGCGGGAGCAGCGCGCGCCCTCATCCCGCGCATCAACGCGCTGTTCGAGAATTCGCCCTCTCCCGTCCGCGCCGAGACGGAGAAGGAGTTCCAGAACAATTACATCGCCCTCCTCGGGAACGTGAAGCTCTTCTTCCGAGGTCTCGCCGCCGTGATCGCGGTGGTCGTCCTCCTCATCGCCGCGAACACCATGGCCCTGGCGACGCGCGAACGCGTCCTCGAGCTCGCGGTCCTCAGGGCGATCGGGTTCCCGCGGCGCACGCTGTTCGGGCTCCTCCTCGGCGAGAGCGGCATGCTCGCGCTCCTCGGCGCGACCGCCGGGCTCGCCCTCTATCTCGGGCTCTTTCCCAGGCTCCGCGCGTTCGTCCTCTACTCGCCGCTCGCCGGCCTCGCGGCCGGCCTCCGCATCTACCCCGACGTCCTCGCCACCGCGTTCGCCACGACGCTCGCCGTCGGGCTGCTCGCGGGTCTCGTCCCGGCGCTCCGCTCGGCCCGCCGGCCCATCGTCGAAGGCCTGAGACAGTTCGCCTAGGGAGGTCCGATGCTCGGCATTCCGCTGAAGTACAACATCCGGAACCTGTTCGTGAGGAGGGTCACGACCTCTCTCACCGTTCTCGGAATCGGCCTCGTCGTGGCGGTCTTCCTGTGCGTCATGTCGCTCGGCGAAGGCCTCACGCGCGTTTTCACGGCCTCGGGCTCCGAGAACAACGTCCTCGTGCTGCGGCAGAACGCCCAGTCGGAGCTCCAGTCCGGCATCTCGCGCGACCAGGTGCCGCTCATCATGACGCTCCCCGGCATCTCACCCGACGCGGACGGCAAGCCGCTCGCGTCCCCCGAGCTCGTCATCGTCCTGAACCTCGAAAAGCGGGGCGGCGGGTCCTCGAACGTCACGATCCGCGGGATCGGCGAGAAAGGCATGAAGCTCCGGCCCGGCCTCACGCTCGTCGAAGGCCGCATGTTCACGCCGGGCAGGTCCGAGGTGGTCGTCTCGAAGAGCGTCTCGAGCCGCTTCAAGGAGTGTGCGACCGGCCAGACGATCAAGTTCGGCGCGTATCGCTGGCTGGTCGTGGGACTGTTCGACGCGGGCGGGACCGCCCCGGACAGCGAGATCTGGACGGACGTCGAGGGCATGATGACGGAATTCAAGCGCAACGGTTATTCGTCCGTTCTCGCGCGGACCGCGGGCCGCGCGGCGCGCGACCAGCTCCAGGCGGGTCTCGCGGCCGACCCGCGCCTCGCGCTCGAGGGCAAGGTCGAGCGCGCGTATTACGACGACCAGACGACCACGGCGGCGCCGATCAAGTTCCTGGGCTTCTTCGTCGGCGTCGTCATGGCGATCGGCGCCTGCTTCGGGGCGATGAACACGATGTACGCCGCGGTGGCCGCGCGGACGCGCGAGATCGCGACGCTGCGCGCTCTCGGGTTCTCGCGCGTCTCGGTCCTGCTGTCGTTCGTCTTCGAGTCCCTGTGCCTCGCGCTCCTCGGTGGAGCGCTCGGGTGCCTCCTCGGCCTCCTCGCCGTGAAGCTCGCGCTTTCGGGTGTCACCGGCACGACCAACTTCGCGACGTTCTCGGAGGTCGTGTTCGCCTTCCGGCTCACGCCGGCTCTCCTCGTGACGGGCATCGTCTTCTCGCTCGTGATGGGATTCTTCGGCGGCCTTTTCCCCGCCGGACGAGCCGCGTTCACGAGAATCACGAACGCCCTCAGGCAGGTAGGCTAGAGTCGGGCGATGGCCGACTTCCTGCTGAAGACCGAACCCTCCGATTACTCCTTCGACGACCTCGTGAAGGAGAAGCAGACCGTCTGGACGGGCGTCAAAAACCCCGTCGCGATCCGTCACCTGCTCTCCACGAAGAAAGGCGACCGGCTCGTGATCTACCACACGGGCGACGAGAAGGCCGCGGTGGGCCTGGCGACGGTCGTCTCCGCCGACACCGACCCGAAGAGCCCGACCGACCCCCACGTCGTGATCGCGGCGGGAAAGCCGCTCCCGTCTCCGATCACGCTCGCCACGATCAAGTCCGAGACGCTGTTCGCAGGCTCGCCGCTCGTAAAGATGGGACGGCTCTCGGTCGTTCCACTCACGGTCCCTCAGTACCGCTACCTCGCCGGCGGCTGACGCGCGGTGTTCTTC
>DATGDV010000272.1:0-2882 GCA_035310685.1 Thermoanaerobaculia bacterium | reverse complement strand
CGCGGTGGTCGTCGACTCGATCCAGACGATCGCCTCCGAGGAGTGCCCGGGCGCGCCGGGGTCGGTCTCGCAGGTCCGCGAGCGCGCGGGGCGACTCCTCGCCTTCGCCAAGACGACGGGAACTCCCGTCTTCCTCATCGGCCACGTGACGAAGGACGGAACGCTCGCCGGTCCGAAAGCGCTCGAGCACCTCGTCGACGCCGTCCTTTCGTTCGAAGGGGAACGATTCCACGCCCACCGCGTCGTCCGCGCCCTGAAGAACCGCTTCGGCCCCGTCCACGAGCTGGGGGTCTTCGAGATGACCGGGGCGGGCCTCGTCGAGGTCGCGAACCCGTCGTCGCTCTACCTCGGCAGCGGCGCCGGGGCCCGCCCGGGCTCGGTCGTCCTCGCCGGCGTCGAGGGGACGCGGCCGCTGCTCCTGGAAGTCCAGGCTCTCACCGTCGAGGCGAAGTACGGAAGCCCGCGCCGCACGGCGATCGGCTTCGACGCGACGCGCCTCGCGCTCCTCCTGGCCGTCCTCGAGAGGCACGGCGGAGTCGCGCTCTCCTCTCAGGACGTGTTCCTGAACGTCGCGGGCGGCGCCGAGAGCGCCGAGCCGGCCGCCGACCTCGCCGTCTGCTCCGCCGTCGCGGGCAGCTTCCGAGGTCGGGCGCTGCCTCCCATGACTGCCGTCTTCGGCGAGGTGGGCCTCCTCGGCGAGGTGCGGGCGGTGTCGGACGCAGCCCTGAGGCTGAAGGAGGCCGTTTCCCTCGGCTTTCGTTCCGTCCTCGTTCCGGCTGACAACGCGGGAGAGGCGGGTGCGTTCCCGGATCTTTCGGTCGTGCCCCTTCGAAGCATCGAGGAGCTGCTGGAGAAGACCTGAGCGTCAGACCGGGCCTCCGCCGCGTGATACGCGCGGCTGCGCGGGTATTCCGGTCGCTGATCCTGTTGCATCATGGCCGCGGCGCATGGCCCGTGTGAACGTGTCGCCCCGGGAGAAGCCGATGACGAAGCAGCTGGACCTGACGAAACTCGATCTCATGGACGCGCTCGACCTCGCTATCCTCATCGAACAGGAAGCCATGGAGCGCTACGAGGAGCTGACGGCCGTGATGCGCGAGCATCGCACCGAGGAGGCTGCGTCTTTCTTTCACTTCATGGCCAAGGCCGAGGCCAAGCACGGCGCCGACCTGCTCACCGAGCGGACGAAGCTCTTCGGCAAGGCCGCGCGCCGCATCGACCGCTCGCTCCTCTGGGACGTCGAGGCGCCCGGATACGAGACCGTCCACGATTTCATGACTCTTCGCGAGGCGCTGAAGGTGGCGATGGACGCCGAGGTGAAGGCGTACGACTTCTTCGACCGGGCCTTGAAGCTCCCGCTCGCACCTCCCGTGAAGAAGCTGTTCGAGGAGCTTCTGCAGGAAGAGGTCGCGCACCAGGAGATGGTCAATAAGGAGCTCGCGAAGGCTCCTCCGGACGAGGACGCCAAGCCCGAGGACTTCGCCGACGAGCCCGTCGCCCAGTAAGACTCAGCCGGCGAAAGGCGTTCCCGTCAGCCTCTCGAATGCCTCCACATAGCGCGCGCGCGTGCCCTCGACGACGTCCGGGGGCAGGACGGGCGCCGGCGGCGTCTTGTTCCAGCCGATTCTCTCGAGGAAGTCGCGCACGAACTGCTTGTCGTACGAGGGCGGCGAGCTTCCGCTCTTCCACGTGTCCTTCGGCCAGAAGCGGGAGGAATCGGGCGTGAGCGCCTCGTCGATCCAGACGACGCCGCCCGCCTCGTCGAGACCGAACTCGAACTTCGTGTCGGCGACGAGAATGCCGCGCGACTCCGCGTACGCGGCCGCGCCCCGGTAGAGAGTCAGGGTGAGATCCCGGAGGCGGCCTGCGAGGGCCGCTCCCACGGAGGACGCCACCGCGGCGTAGGGCACGTTCTCGTCGTGCCCCGTCTCGGCCTTCGTCGCCGGCGTGAAGATCGGCTCGGGAAGTCGATCGGCCTCCTTCAGGCCCGCGGGGAGGCGCTGCCCGCAGACGGCGCCGGTTTTCCGGTAGTCCTTCCAGCCCGAGCCGGCGAGATACCCGCGGGCGACGCACTCGAACGGCACGACGCGGCACTTCTTCGCGAGCACGGCCCGCCCGGCGAGGAGCGACCGCGAGGAGGCGAGCGGCTCGGGAAAGCGCGCGGCATCGGTCTCGAGGAGGTGGTTCGGCACGACGTCCGCGAACTTCCGGAACCAGAAATTCGAGAGCCCGGTCAGGATCTTTCCCTTCTCGGGGATTCCCGGATTGAGGACGGAGTCGAACGCTGAGATGCGGTCGGTCGCGACGAGGAGGACGCGATCTCCGAGGTCGTAGACGTCGCGCACCTTGCCGCGGCGCGGGGGCGGAAGACCGGGCAGGAGGGTTTCGAGGACGGCGTCGGCCATCGGGCGATTGTAAGCGGTGCGGCCGCGCTAGACTTCGTTCTCTTCCGGATTAAGGCCCAATCGGAGGTTCCCTTGCTCAAGATCTCGATCCAAAGCGGCAAGACTCGCGCCGATGCCCACGTCGTCTTCGCGGCCGGCAGCGGAAGGAAGGAAGCCCTCGCGTCGCTTCCCGCCGACCTGCGGGCCCGGGTTGGCGCGGCCGGACCTTCCGCCCCTGCGGCCGACGGCGCGTTCTTCACGATCCCGCTCGGGGAGCGCGGCCAGGCGTCGCGCCTCTACGTTTTCGGGGCGGGCAAGGAGGCCGAGATCTCGCCGCGCAAGGCCCGCGGCCTGCTGCGCACCGCCGTGAAAGCGCTGAACCGGAGCGGCGAGACGTCGGCGATCCTGGATTTCCCGCTGACGCTCAAGCGGATGGACGCGAAAGAAACGCGCGAGTTTCTGCTGCGCTCACTCTCCCTCGCCGACTACGGCTTTCCC
>DATGDV010000271.1:0-1899 GCA_035310685.1 Thermoanaerobaculia bacterium | reverse complement strand
GTGAACTCCACTCAAATCATCGTCGCCGAGGCCGCGCTCGCGGTTTTCGTCGTGGGCGTCCTCATCTGGGCCCTGAGGACCCGGGGGGCGGCGTCCATCGCGAAGGCCGAGGCCGAGCTCGAGGCCCGCAAGAAGCTCGAGGAGGCGAAGCTCGCCGCCGAGTCCGCCGTCCGGCGCGCCGAGGCCACCGCCCAGAAGACCGAGCTCGACGCGAAGGAGCGGGCGCTCAAGGCCCGCGAGGCCATCGAGCAGGAGGCCGCCAAGAGGCGGGCCGAGCTTCTGGACCAGGAAAAGCGTCTCCTTGCCAAGGAAGAGACCCTCGACAAGAAGATCGTCGCCGCCGAGAAGCGCGAGATGGATTCCGAGAATCGCGCGCAGAACCTCACGAAGCGCGAGAAGCGCATCGAGGAGATCGAGATCGAGGCGCAGAGGAAGGCCGACGAGATCGTGCTCGAGCAGCGCGAGAAGCTCGAGAAGATCGCGGGTCTGACGGCCGAGCAGGCCAAGCGCGACCTGGTCCGCGAGCTGGAGAACGAGGCCCGCCTCGAGGCGACCGGTCTCGTCCGCCGGATCGAGGAGGATGCGGTCGAGAGCGCGAACTGGAAGGCGAAGCGCCTTCTCTCGATGACCATTCAGCGCATGGCGTCCGAGCACGTCGTCGAGACGACGGTTTCGGTCCTCGACCTGCCGTCGGACGACATGAAGGGGCGGATCATCGGCCGCGAGGGCCGGAACATCCGGGCCGTCGAGGCCGCGACGGGCGTCGACATCATCATCGACGACACGCCCGAGGCGATCCTTCTCTCGTCATTCGATCCGATCCGCCGCGAGGTCGCGCGGCGCGCACTCGAGCGCCTCATCCAGGACGGGCGCATCCATCCCGCCCGCATCGAAGAGGTCGTCGAGAAGGTCCGCGAAGAGCTGTGGCTGGACGTCAAGACGACCGGCGAAGCAGCGGCCTTCGAGTTCGGAATCGCCGACCTTCATCCGGAGGTGGTCAAGCTGCTCGGGCGCCTCAAGTACCGCACGAGCTACGGCCAGAGCGTGCTGCAGCACAGCAAGGAAGTCGGGTGGGCCGCATGCCACCTCGCGAGCGAGCTGGGGGCCGACGTCACGGTCGCCAAGCGCGCGGGGCTGCTCCACGACATCGGCAAGGCGATCGACCGCGAGCAGGAGGGCACCCACCTCGAGCTCGGCCGGCAGATCCTGAAGAAGTACGGCGAGACGGAGTCCGTCATTCACGGCATGGAATGTCACCACGGCGACTACGAGCCGCGCACGATCGAGGCGGTCCTCGTGAACGCCGCCGACGCCATCTCGGCCGCGCGACCGGGCGCCCGCCGCGAGATCCTCGAGACCTACGTCAAGCGCCTCGAGAAGCTCGAGAAGATGACGGACGGCATGAAGGGCGTCGAGCGCACGTTCGCGATCCAGGCCGGACGCGAGCTCCGCGTCATCGTGGACGCGAAAAAGGTCACGGACGACGAGTGCCTCTGGATGTCGAAAGACCTCGCCAAGCGCATCGAGGCGGAATTGCAGTACCCCGGGCAGATCAAGATCACGGTCATCCGGGAGACGAGAGCGGTAGATTTTGCTAAATAGATACAGAGAGGACCGTATTTCCCGAATGGCTGATGTCAAGGGTCTGCGACCGCTGCGCGGCGCGCGTAGCGCGCCCTTGACATCGGCCTTTCGGGAAGAAGGTTTTCAACTATCGGCGGCCGCATCAGCGGCCGCCGCATCAGCGGCCGCCGCATATAGGAATTTCTAAGAAATCCCCGGTCTTCTCTTCTTTCGAAGACAATCCCGGTTGAATGAAAGCCATCCTCGTCCCCAAGCCCGGCGGACCCGAGGCGCTCGTCTGGGGCGAGGCGCCGGACCCGGTGCCGGGCCCCGGGG
>DATGDV010000270.1:0-2837 GCA_035310685.1 Thermoanaerobaculia bacterium | reverse complement strand
GAGCTCGAGGTCAACCCGATTCTTCTGACGGCCGACGGCCGCTGGGTCGCGGCCGACGGAAAGGCGCGGCTCTCGAATCGGCGATTCGAGCCTTCCGCGCGGCCGCTCGCGAAGATCGCCAGGCTTCTCGCGCCGAAAAGCGCCGTCGTCATCGGCGCGTCCTCGCACGAGATGAATCCGGGCCGGATCATCCTCCGGAACTTGAAGCAGTCCGAGGGCATCGCCTACGGGCACCTTTTCGTGGTGCACGCGAAGGAGAAGGCCATCGACGGCGTGCCGTGCGTTCCATCCGTGGACGCCCTGCCCGAGACGGTGGATCTCGCCGTCGTCTCCGTGCCCGCGGCCCCCGCGACGGAGGTCGTGGAAGCGCTCGCGGGCGGCCGTGCCGAGGCCGTGATCCTCATTCCCGGCGGCTTCGGCGAAGCGGGCCGCGCGGACCTCGAGGCGCGTCTCCGGGCCACGCTGGCCGCCGCGCACGCGAGGCCGGACGGCGGCCCCGTGCTCGTGGGCGGAAACTGCCTCGGGATCGTCTCCAAGAGGCAGTACAACACCTTCTTCCTCCCGCAGTACAAGCTGCCGTTCCACGACGCGCCGGGCGACGGCCTCGTGGCCGTCAGCCAGAGCGGGGCGTATCTCGTCTCGCTCACGAGCAACCTGGACGGCATCGTCTTCCCGCACGCGTCGATCTCCTTCGGAAATCAGATGGACCTCACCGCGGCGGACTTCCTCGAATACTTCGCGGAGGACGCAACCATCCGCCTCCTCGTCTTCTACGTCGAGGGCTTCGCGCCGCTGGACGGTGAGCGCTTCGCACGCGTGGCGAGCCGCGTCACGAGGGAAGGCCGGCACGTGATCCTCTTCAAGGCGGGCAAGACGCGTCTCGCCGCCGAGGCTACGCGCAGCCACACGGCTTCTCTCGCCGGCGACTACGCGGTCGCGAAGGCCCTTCTCGAGGACGCGGGCATTCTCGTCGCGGAGTCGCTGGACATGTTCGAGGACTACACGAAGGTCTACACGATGTTGGGCGACCGGCTGCCCGTCGGCAGACGCCTCGCGGTGCTCTCCAACGCGGGATTCGAGTGCGCGGCCGTCCTCGACAAGCTCTACGGCCTGACGCCGGCGGCGCTCGCGGAGCCGACGCTGGCCCGGCTTCGGGCGTGCCTTCCCGCCATCGCCCACGCGGCGAATCCCATCGACGCGACGCCCATGGCCGACACGCCCGCTTTCGTGGAGGCCGCCGCGGCGTTGCTCGACGACCCCGCCGTGGACGTCCTCCTCGTTTCCCCGATCCCGGTCACGCCGTCGCTCGACATCCTTGCCCCGGATCCGTTCGGGGCGCACTCCGAGAACCTCTTCTCGAAGGGCTCGCTCGCCCAGGAGCTGCTGCGGCTGTTCCGCGCGACCGGGAAGCCCCTCGTCGTGAACGTCGATTCCGGGCGCCTGTACGACGATTTCGTCGCCGTCCTCCAGCGCGGCGGAATCCCCGTTTATCGGAAGATCGACCGCGCCTCGCGGGCCCTCTCGGCGCTCTGTAGGTGAGCGCGCCTCATGAATTGTTCGGGTTGTCGGTGGCGCGCAGATAGTAATAGAGACGCTTCGCGGGATCCTGGGGGAACTGGTTCACGCGCAGGACGCGATACGTGATGCCGGGCGAGCCTTCGAAGACGAAGCGCGTGTCGACGCGAGCGGCCCCTTCGGGGAGAAGGAGGTTGCCCCAGCGCTCCGCCGTCTTCCCGTAGCGGCTCTTCGGGTCGAAGGAGACGACGTCCGTCATGCCGACTGTCCGTTCGGGGTCGGCAGATTCGCGGGCGCGACGACGGCGGGCACGAGCTCGGCGCTCTTCCGGTCGACGCCCTCCTGGCGCGCGTGCTTGTGGGCACGGGCGGCGCGGACGAAATCCTTGAAGAGAGGGTGCGGCGCGGTGGGCTTGCTCTTGAATTCCGGGTGGAACTGGCAGCCGAGAAACCACGGATGGTCGGACAGCTCGACCATCTCCACGAACTTCCGGTCGGGCGACATGCCGCAGAACGTCATGCCGGCGTCGCGCAGGGCCGGCAGGTACTCCTGGTTCACCTCGTAGCGGTGGCGGTGGCGCTCCCAGATCGTGGGCTCGCCGTAGGCGCGCCGCGCGAGCGTGCCCTCCGCGAGGTCGCACGGGTATTTCCCGAGCCGCATCGTGCCCCCGAGCGCGTCGACCCCGATGAGGTCGCGCAGCATGAAGATGACCTTGTGCGGCGTGTTCGGCTCGAATTCCGTCGAGTTCGCGTCCCTGATGCCGCAGACGTTGCGCGCGTACTCGATGACCGCGCACTGCATGCCGAGGCAGATCCCGAAGAACGGGATCTTCGTTTCGCGCGCGAGGCGGATCGCCTTCAGCTTCCCTTCGATGCCGCGCCGCCCGAAGCCAGGTCCCACGAGGATCGCGTCCGCGCGGGCGAGGGACTCGGGGAAGCCGGCCGTCTCGAGCTCCTCGGAGTCCACGAACGAGATCCTGACCCTCACGTTGTTCGCGATGCCCCCGTGGTGGAGCGCCTCGTTCAGGGACTTGTAGCTGTCGCCGAGCTGCACGTACTTGCCGACGAACGCGATCGTGACCTCTTCCTGGGGGTTCTTGACGCGGTTCACGATCGAATCCCACTTCGTGAGGTCGCGGTCGTAGTGGGGGAGAGAGAGGTAATCGAGCAGGATCTCGTCGAGGCCCTCGCGCGCGAACGCGAGCGGCACCTCGTAGATCGACGGAACGTCGCGTGCGGTGATGACGGCCCGCTCGTCCACGTTGCAGAAGAGCGCGATCTTCTTCTTCATCTCCTCGGGAATCGAGCGGTCGGCCCGGCACA
>DATGDV010000269.1:0-11465 GCA_035310685.1 Thermoanaerobaculia bacterium | reverse complement strand
CGACGCGAGCTGGCGGGCGAACTCGGGTGTGAAGATCCCCTGGACGGCCCTCTCAAAGTCCTCTCCGTTCAGCGGCGCGTACGTCGAGGAGCCTGCGAGGCCGCCATTCGTCCCGCCGTTGAAGAGATACGTCGTGAGGTTTACGCGCGGAAGGTCCGCATCGAAGTTCGCGTTGATGAATTGAGTGAGGTCGTCGGCGAAGATCGCATAACCGATGGGCGTCAGGTGAAGCGCGTCGTACGACCAAGCTCCGCCCGTCAGGTAGGCGGCGTTTATCGTGATGCCGCCGATGTCGAAGCCGGCCTTCAGGCGCAGGAGAAAGTCGTTCACGTCGTAGTACTTGTAGCCCGACGCCGCCGCGGCTGCCTTGATGGCGGTGTTGTAGTCGGCGAAACGCTGCTTGAGGAAATCGACGTCGGCTTTGTATATGAGGGCGCCCGGGTGGTTTGCGTCGATCGCGGTCGCCGGCAGGGGCTTGTTGCAATTCGGGAGCGTCGGGGCGACCGCGCACGGAATGCCGAATCCGGACGGCAGGTACGCCGCCGCGTTCAACGTCACGAGCGTCGTGGCCGGGATCGGGCAGGCGGGAGCGGCGCCGCAGCCCTTCGGCCCCAGGAGCGGGATGGGCGCGCCGGTCGCCGGATTCAGAACGAGCTTGCCGCCGCTCGTGAGGAACGGCGGAAGCGTCGTCGTGAACGGGATGTTCGTGACGTCGGCGACGCCGAACACGATTCCCTTCGGCTGCTTGGCCGCGAGCTTCGCGAGCGCCGTCGTGTAGTCGGCCTTGAAGGGCGCGACCGGCGTGACCGTGACGCCCTCGATGACGGTGCCGGAGACGACAGCTCCGAGGTAGTCGTTGCCCACGCTCTCTAGAATGACGAACGTCGGGTTGAGCGCGATCGCCTGATCGACCTGAGAGCCGATGTGAAGGGCCGAATTCCTGAGGACGAGGTCGATGAAGGCCGCACAGGACCCGCCGCTCGTCTCGGATGCCTTCGTGGCGGCGAGCATGTCGTGGATCGCGCAGCCCGGGACCGAGAGGTTGTTGTACGGGCGCGGGAGGGCGAGGTTCGCGGGCGTGCCGGTTCCGGCCTCGGCCCCGAACGACGGAGCAAGTGACGTGAGGACCATGCACTTGCCCAGGCCGGGGTCATTCACGATCGGCTGCTGGTAATCCACTCCATTCGTGCGCGCGAGGACGGCGCCCGGCGAATCGACCTGGACTCGCTTCGTGAGGCAGCCCGCGGAGAGGCCGGCGCCCTCGGAGTCGCCGATAAAGGCCATGCGGGAGAGATCGACCTGCGCCCGGGCGGTCGACGCGGTCGAGAGGGCCACGGCGGCCGCGAGAGCGAGGGAGATGGGGAGGGATTTCTGGATCTTCATGATCTTCTCGTGCTCCCTCAGAACGTCATCTTGAGAGTGGCGCTCGGCAGGATCGCGAACGTCTTGTACGTGGCGCTGAAGTTGTCCTTGCTCGTCGTGATCGTCCGCTCGTGGAACCAGATGAAGAGGCTCGACACCTGGAACTGGAAGTGCGGCGTGAGGGAGATGCCGGCTCCGATCGTGCCGCCCGTGCGGTTCGCGTCCGGCAGGAACGGCCCGGCATCGGCGTCGGGCTGCGGAGTCTGGTCGTACAGGAAGCCGCCCGCGACCCAGCTCGAACCCATCCTGTAGGTCAGGCCCGCACGGATGGCCCACGTGTTCACCCAGTTGTGCGTCAGGACCGTGTCGGGAAGGCCGTCGATCTGGAGGACCGTCTGGTCGAAGACCTTCCACCCCGTGTACGTCCCGTCCGCTTCGAGGGTCAGATTCGGCGTGACTTCGTACGCGACGCCGAACATCGTGACGGACGGAAACTGGAGCGTCGTCCGCGCCTGGGGTTTCTTGCCGAAGGGAAGCGACTGCGCCACGGCGGCGTCGAACTGCGGGCTCCCCGTGGAAATCTGTCCGAATGTCGCCGGCCCCTCGAGGTCGACGTCCATGTGCGAGTGGTAGGAGATGCCGAACCTCACGCGCTCACACGGCTTGACGAGGAGGCCCGCGGCGAAGCCGACCTTCACCGGCGTCCCCTCGGACACGATGCTCACGTGGGCGATGTCCACGACGCGCTGCGTGAACGGGTTCACGGCGGGGATGTTCTTGCTGAGCTTGACGTCCGTGAAGCGGACTTCGGGGCCGCCTCCGATCGCGACCCAGTCCGACAGCTTGAAGGCGAGCTGGGCCGACACAGCGAGCTGGCGCAGGTCGACGCGCTGGTTGATGTAGCGCCCTGCGAAGGTGTCGGGGTTCTCCCACGGCACGCCGAGGCCGTTCGGCGTCCAGAAGCCCCCCGAAAGTTTCACGCTGTCGCTCAGCGGCACGACGAGGTACCCGTGCCCGATTGCGTAGAGCGCGTTGCTCATCTCCGCGTGGTAGCCGTCGCCCGGGTACGGGCTCCGGCCGTCGAGTTCGGCAGTTGGCCTGATGATCGCGAAGCCGCCCCCCTCCAGGGTGAAGCGATCGACGAAGGCGTTTCCGGCCGGGTTCCAGAACATCGCCGAGGGGTCGTCTGCCGTGGCGGCGAACGCCCCCGCCACCGCGTTGCCTTTCGAGCCCTGCTCGAAGAGAGCGAAGCCCGCCGCTTCGAGGCGGCCCGCCGACCCGGCGGCCACGAGGCCGACGAGCACAACGGCCGCCAGCCGGTTGCGAATCGATTTGATCACCGGTTCCTCCTTCACGTCACACTGAGAAGCGCAGCTGATTGTGGACAGTCTGACAGATAACCCGGATTTTTTTGCGGGGACGGCCGGGGAGTCAAGCTCTATTCTCGAAGCGAATCGTTCTCAGCGTGAGTCGCGCGCGCGCGTACCCAGAAAGCCCACCGCGACCGCTCCAGGCCCTGCGTGCGCGGCGAGAACGGGCGCGACCTCGACGACGAATGCGTCCGAGCCCGGCCGGCGCGCGAGAAGCTCCTCGGCGATGCGCGCGGCGAGCCGCGATGCGTCGAAGTGGGCCACTCCCCACGTCGGCGCCGGAAGGCCCCGGGTCCTCGCGACGGCCTTCTCCACGAGCTTCGCGCACGCCCGTGGAAAGCCCCGGGACGCGCCGCCTGCCCTGGGACGCCCCGCGGGATCGAGCGTGAGGAGCGGTACCACGCCGAGCGCGTTCGCGAGGGCACGCTGGCGCGACGTCACGCGGCCGCCTCTCACCAGCGTGTCGAGCGACGGGACGGCCGCATAGAGGCGTGCCCGCGAAGCCGCCCTCGCGGCAACCTCGAGCGTCTCGGCCTGGGTCGCGCCGTTACGCGCCGCGCGCGCGGCCTCTCTCACGATGAGGCCCTGCGCGATGGACACGTTTCGGGAATCGAGGACGGCGATGGGCGCGAGGCCGACGTCGGCGCGAAGCGAGCCCGCGGCCGTGCGCGCGGCCGAGAACGTGCCCGACAGCGCGCCCGCGACGTGGATTCCGATCACGGGCGCGCCGTGAGCCGCGAGCACGCCGTAGACCTCGCGAAAATCCGAAGGCGGCGGCTGCGACGTCTTCGCCACGAGTCCCTCTTCGGAGAGCCGGCGGTGAAACTCGGCGGGAGTGATCGTGACCTTGTCGAGGAAGGTCTCGTCGCCGAGCAGGAGCCGGAGCGGCACCACCGTGATCTCCTCCGACTCGAGCACGGCGTCCGGCAGATCGCACGCGGAGTCGGTCACGACCGCGACGCGGCCCCGCACCGCGAACCGGCCCACGTGCTGGGCGCGCATGTCCTCGACCTTCGTCTCCTCGACGTCGCCGAAGCGGCGCACGACGTCGAAGGCTTCCTCGGGGCGATTCACGTGGAGGTGCACGCGCAGCCGCGAGGCGCCGCCCACGACCGCGATCGAATCGCCGAGCGGCGCGAGGGCGCGGCGGAGCGCGTCGCGGTCCAGGCGGGAACCCGCCACGAGCGCCTCCGTGCAGTAGCGAAAGAGGATCGACTCGCGCGCCTCGCGGATCCGGGCCTCGACGCGGTCCTCGGGAGGCAGGGCCGGGGACGCCACGCCCCGCCCGAACGCCGCCATCGCTCCTTCGACGAGATGCACGAAACCCTGTGCGCCCGCGTCCACGACCCCGGCGCGGCGCAGGACCTCCAACTGGTCGCGCGTTCTCAGGACCGCGCGTTTCGCCTCCGCCGCCACGAGAGGAAGCAGGTCCGCGAAATCGGGAATCTCTCGCGCGCGCCGGACCGTCTCCTCCGCGAAGGCGGCGACGACGCTCAGAATCGTCCCCTCGCGCGGCCGCGCCATGGCCTCGCGAGCCGAGGCCGCGCCCGCCGCGACCGCGACCCCGAATTCCCGCGTCGAAAGTCTCGGCGTCCCGGATGCGCTCGCGGCGAAACCCTCGAGAAACTGCGCGAGGATCGCGCCGGAATTTCCGCGCGATCCCATCAGCGCCTCGTCCGCCGCGAGGCGCGCGACGCGCGCAACGTTCCGCTCGCGCAAGCCGGCGACTGCCGCAGAAACGCGCGCGAGGGTCGCCGCGAGGTTCGAGCCGGTGTCGTTGTCGGCGACCGGAAACACGTTGATCCGGTCCAGCGCCACGCGCTCCGCGTTGACCGCCCGTGCTCCTGCCGCGAGCGCGCGCGCAAGGCGGTGCCCGTCCAGGTACGCGACGCGGACGTGCGACATTCAGGGAATTCTATTTGCTTCGGATATTCCCCGGGGGCGGCTGCGTTACTTAACGGGCGCTCGCAGGACCGGCGCGAAGTTTCCGTGCTTCGAGGCTTCGCGCGCCGTCGCCGCGTCGTCGAGCCGGCCGACCGGCGTCGTGTGCGGCGCGGACGTGACGATCCCGGGCGACTCTTCGCACTCCTTCGCGATCGCGATCATCGCGTCCGCGAACGCGTCGAGCTCGTCCTTCCCCTCGGACTCTGTCGGCTCGATCATGAGCGCGCCCGGCACGATGAGCGGAAACGACATCGTGGGCGGGTGGAAGCCGAAATCCATGAGGCGCTTGGCGATGTCGATGTTGTGCACGCCCTTCGCCGCCTGGCGGTGGTCCGAGAAGACGATCTCGTGGTAGCTCGGCGCGTCGTACTTCAGGTCGTAGAAGGGGTCGAGCCGCTTGCGCAGGTAGTTCGCGTTCAGGACGGCGTTCTCGGCGACCTCGGGGATCGAGTTCCCGTACGACAGGATGTACGTGAGCGCCCGCACGAGGACCCCGAAGTTCCCGTAGAACGCACGCATCTTGCCGATCGAGTCGGGCCGGTCGTAGTCCAGCCGGAATCCTTCCCCCGCCCGCTCGACCGTGGGCACCGGCAGGAACGGCACGAGGGACGCGCCGACGCCGACGGGCCCCGCTCCGGGGCCGCCGCCGCCGTGCGGGGTCGAGAAGGTCTTGTGCAGGTTCATGTGCATGACGTCCACGCCCATGTCGGCGGGACGCACCTTGCCCACGAAGGCGTTGAAGTTCGCGCCGTCCATGTAGAGGTACCCGCCCTTGGCATGGACGATCTTCGCGACGTCGAGGATCTGGTCCTCGAAGACGCCGAGCGTGTTCGGCACGGTGATCATGAGCGCCGCGACGTCCCCGGTCATCTTCGCCTCGAGCTCGGAAAGGTCGACCGTCCCGCGCCTGGAAGAGCCGAGCTCGACGACGGAGTAGCCGGCGAAGTGCGCCGACGCGGGATTCGTGCCGTGCGCGGAGTCGGGCACGAGGACGTGCTTGCGCGCGTCTCCCGCCTTCGCGTGGGCGGCGCGGATCATGAGCGTACCGGCGAGCTCGCCGTTCGCGCCGGCCGACGGCTGGAGGGTGACGCGGGCGAATCCCGTGAGCACCTTCAGCGCCTCCTCCAGCCGGAACATGAGCTCGAGGTTTCCCTGCGAGAGGTGCTCGGGGGCGTAGGGGTGCGTGTCGTTGAAGCCGGGGAGGCGCGCGATTTCCTCGTTGATCCTCGGGTTGTGCTTCATCGTGCACGAGCCGAGCGGGTAGAGCGCGGTATCGATCGCGAAGTTCAGCAGCGAGAGGCGCGTGAAGTGCCTCACGACGTCGACCTCGGAGGCTTCCAACTCGCCTTCGACGGCCGGACGATGGTCCCTCCCGTAGAGAGCGGCCGGATCGGCCTCGGGCACGTCGAGCGGCGGGAGGAGGACGCCGACGCGCCCCGCCCGGGGTGCGTCGAAGAGCGAGCCGAAGCGCCGCCTTCGGTCGAGGCGGGAGTCGGCGCGCACGAGGGGCTCCGGAGACGTGAGGGTGCCGTGATCGCTCATCAGAAGGACCTCAGTGTGTCGAGGAGGGCGTCGAGGCCGCTTCGCGGCGTACGTTCCGTGACCGCGACGAGGAGGAGATCCCGGTGCTCTGCCGTTCCGGGCTCGAGCCGCGCGTAGGGGACGCCTGCGAGGATCTTCCGCGCCTCGGCGCGCCGCAGGACCTCCGCCACCGGAACGCCGCAGTGCAGGGCGAACTCGTTGAACGACTTTCCGCTGAAGGCAACCGAGAAGGGGCCGGGAAGGGCCTTGACGCCGGCCTTCAGGTACTCCGCCTTCGAGAGGCACTGGACGGCGGTCTCCCTCAGGCCCTTCTTGCCGAGCACGGAGAGCGTCATGGTGGCCGCGAGGGCGAACAGCCCCTGGTTCGTGCAGATGTTCGACGTGGCCCTCTCGCGCCGGATGTGCTGCTCGCGCGTGGAGAGCGTCAGGCAGAAGCCCTGCCGGCCCTGGGCGTCCGTCGCGCGCCCGACGAGGCGGCCGGGAATCTGGCGCTTGCCGGCGTCGCGGCACGCGAGGAAGCCCACGAGCGGGCCGCCGAACGAAGGCGGGAGGCCGAAGGAAGCCGCTTCGCCGCAGGCGATGTCGATCCCCGCGGCTCCGGGAGGCTCGAGGACGGCGAGGGAGAACATCTCGTTCACGACGCCGATCGCGATCGCCTCGTGCGCGTGCGCCGCGTCGGCCGCGGCCCGCCAGCCCTCGACGACCCCGAACACGTTCGGAGACTGGACGCACACCGCGAACGTCGTGTCGTCGGCGGCGGCGGCGAGCGCCCCGGCGTCCGTCGCGCCGTCCTTTCCGACCGGGACCTCGACGATCGTAAACGGGAAGTTCGCGAGGTACGTGCGGAGGGCCTGCCGGTAGACGGGATGGATGCCCTTCGAGACGACGACCTTCGACCTCTTCTTCGTGAGCCGCTCGGCCATGAGCACCGCCTCGACGAAGGCGGACGCGCCCTCGTACATCGAGGCGTTCGCGACGTCCATAGCCGTCAGGAGCGCGATGTGCGTCTGGTACTCCCAGACCGCCGTGAGCGTCCCCTGCGCGACCTCGGCCTGGTACGGCGTGTACGCCGTCAGGAACTCGCCGCGCAGGAGGAGCTGCGAGACAAAGGCGGGCGCGTGATGGCTGTAAAGGCCCGCGCCCAGGAACGACGTCCAGTCTCCGAGATGCGCGTTCTTCGCCGCGACCCGGCCCAGGTCCCTCCGCACCTCGATCTCGGAAGCGGGCGGCGGGAGGGCCGGGGGTTCCGTGCGGTAGACGGCGCGCGGCACCGTCGCGAAGAGATCGTCGATCGACGCCGCGCCGACGGTCGCGAGAAGCGACTGGCGCTCGTCAGGGCTGTTCGGGATGTAGCGCATCTGGTCGTGTCCTCCCCGGCACCCGTTACGCCGAAGGCCGGGGCGCCGGATGTTTCGCTCCCGGTCAGGCCTTGGCTTCCTCTTCCACGAATTTCTCGTAGTCGGCCGCGGAGAGGAGCGAATCCATCTCGGCGTCCGACGAGAGCTTGATCTTCACGATCCAGCCGTCGCCGTGCGGGTCCTCGTTCACCGCCCCGGGCTCGTCGGCCAGGACCCCGTTCAGCTCGACGATCTCGCCCGCGACGGGCAGGAAGAGCTCGGACACCGCCTTCACGGACTCGATCGTGCCGAATTCCTGGCCCGCGTCGAAGATCTCGCCCACTTCGGGCAGGTCGACGAACACGACCTCCCCGAGCTCTTTCTGGGCGTGATCGCTGATCCCGATCGTCCCGATGTCGCCATCGACGCGGATCCACTCGTGGCTCCGGGAATAGCGGCGGTCGTCCGGGTAAACGCTCATGTTCCTCTCCCGAAAGTCTCAGGTCTTGCGCTTGTAGAACGGGGTCGGCACGACGCGCGCCGAGACGGAGCGTCCACGCACGTCGATCGCGAGCGGGGTGCCGGGGGTGGCGCGGCCGGCCGGGACGTACGCGAGTCCGATGGGCTTCCCCACGGTGGGCGTCTGCGTGCCCGACGTGACGACGCCGACGGGTCCAGACTCGGGGTCGACCGAGACCGGGAACCCGTGCCGCGCGATGCCGCGCCCGGTCACCTCGAAACCAACGAGGCGGCGGGTGATGCCCGCCTCCTTTTGCTTTGCGAGAGCCTCGCGGCCCGTGAAGTCTCCCTTCTTCATCTTCACGATCCAGCCGAGATTCGCCTCCCACGGCGTCGTGGTGTCGTCGATGTCATTTCCGTAGAGCGCGAGCGTGGCCTCGAGGCGCAGGGTGTCTCGCGCCCCGAGCCCCGCGGGAATGACGCCGTGAGGCTTGCCCGCCTCGAGGATCGCGTCCCAGACGGCGCCCGCGCGGTCGGAATGCACGTAGACCTCGAAGCCGTCCTCCCCCGTGTAGCCCGTGCGCGAGACGAGAGCGGTCACGCCGGCGACGTGTCCGGTCGTGAAGCGGTAGTAGCCCACGTCGGAGAGCTTCACGTCGGTCAACGGCTGGAGGACGCGCTCGGCGAGCGGCCCCTGGAGCGCGAGCTGCGCCCAGATGGGCGACTCGTCCTCGACCGCCGCGCCCGGAGACTCCCGCCGCTTCGCCCACGCGACGTCCTTCGGCGTGTTCGCCGCGTTCACGACGAGGAGATAGTCGTCCGGGGCGATCCGGTACGTGAGGAGGTCGTCGACGAACGTGCCCTGCTCCGTGAGGAAGGCCGAGTACTGGGCCTTGCCGTCGTCGAGCGCGGCGACGTCGTTGCACGTGAGCCGCTGCACGGTCTCGAACGCCTTCGGGCCGCGCACGCGGATCTCGCCCATGTGCGAGACGTCGAAGAGGCCGGCGCGCGTGCGCACCGCGCGATGCTCGTCGGCGAGGCCGGAATACTCGACCGGCATGTCCCAGCCGCCGAACGGCACCATCTTTCCGCCGAGGGCCCGATGTCTCTCCCAGAGAGGCGTCCTCTTGAGCGACGAGGAGGGATCGGTCATGGCGCGCGGGACTCTACGGCACCCCCCCCGCCCCGTCAACAGAACGGATGCATCGGGTCGCGGCGATAATCCCGCGATGGTCCACACTCTCGAAAGCGACGCCGCCGCGCTCGCGGGGGCGCGGCCGCGGAGGCGTTTCGCGGCGGGGGACGAGCTCCGCGACACGGAGGCGCGCTCGGTTCACCTCTTTCTCGCGGGCTCCTCGGCTCTGCTGGCCGAGACGCCGTTCGGGCCCCATCCCGTCGCGCGCCTCGCGGCTCCCGTGCTCCTCGACCTGCGCGTGCCGTTCGGCGGCACGCCAGGCGTCGCGCGCGTCGTGCCCGGGCCCGGGAGCATCGCTGCGTGGTTCCCCGCGGACGAGGCGCGCGCTCTTCTTTTCGACCCCGGCCCTTCGGGCAGCGCTTTTCGAAGGCTCGCGCTCGCGAGCCTCACGGCCGCGCTCCGCGAAACGAACACCGCCCTCGGTCGCTTCTTCGAGGGAATCAAGGTGCCCCCTCCTCAGGCGCGCGCGGCGAGGACCGGCACGATCGACGACGGCCCGGTCGACCCGGCACGCGCGAGCGACCTGTTCGAGTCGGCAGGCCTCGACCCGGCCCTCCTGCCCGCGCTCGGGCTTGTCGCGCGCACCGTTCTTCCGGGGGCCGCTCTCCTCACGGCGGGCGAGAGGGGGGAAGAGGCTTTCCTCGTCGCCGAGGGGAGGCTCCGCGTCTCGCTCGAGATCGCGGGCGGAGAGGAGGCGCTCGCGATCCTCGGCCGGGGCGAGATCGCGGGCGAGATGGCGCTCGTGGACGACGCGCCGCGCTCGGCGGACGTGTTCGCGCACGGAGGTCCCGCCGTCGTCTACGTCCTGACGCGCCCGGTGTTTCGCGACCTCCTCGCTTCGGGCGCGCCCGAGGGCGCCGCGCTGCTCGCCGGCATCGCGCTCGTCCTGACGCGGCGGCTGGAGGACGCGATCAAGAAAGCCGCCGGATTCCGCATCCTGTCGGGGCCGATCTGACCCCGTTCACATCTTCTTGAGCTTTTCCTTGATGTGCGCGCGGGCCTCTCCGGCCGCGGGGCTCACGAGAACGCGCAGCGGCTTGGACTCGTACCCGGGCGCCGTCAGGAGAACTTCGTACACCGCCATGTCCGCGAACTGGAGGTCTTCCTTCGCGAACTTCGACGCGGGCCCCACTTCGCGGCCGTTCACCAGGACCGTCGCCTCGGGCGGCTGGACGTTGAATACGGCGTCGCGCGTGGTCTTGTAGTTGGGGTGTTTGAGCTTTCCCCCGTAGAGCCAGGAGGGACCCGTGGGGCCGTCGGGCGAGCCCTTCTCGAGGCTGTGGTCGATCGTGACCTTGTCGTCCGTGGCGGTCGCTCGCACGACGAGGTCCACGTTGAGATCGCGACGTTCCGGGGCGCACAGGCGAAGGCGATGGGTGCCTTCGAGGGGAAACACGAGGAGCGAACCGCCGCCGGAGTCGTCCCAATCGTCGGCGATGCCGATGTAATGCCCGTCGAGATAGACGCGAGCCTGGTCCGGCGAGATGTCGAGCCTGAGAAATCGCCGGACCGTGATCGTGAGGTCGGCGAGTTTCTGGGCGGGCGCCTTCGCCTTCGGCGTCGGGGGGACGGCGGCCACGGCGGCGGCGGTGGCCGCTTCCTCGGGCGCTGCCGTGGGCTTGACGCGGGCCTTTTTCGTGGGTGCCAAGGTCGGCGAAGCGCCGGGGACCGGCGTCTCGACGATTGCGATCGAAGGCCCGGCGGTCGAGGCAGAGGTCGCGGCGGGAAGCTGGGTGGGCTTCGACGCCGGCGGCGGCGAGGTCGGGGCCGGCGCCGGAGCGGAGACGGCGGGAGGCGAGGTCGGAACGGGTGGAGGCTCGCTGACCCCTTTCTCGCTTCTCTTCGAGAGCGCCAGGACGCCGAGCACGACGGCGAGAACCGCGAGAAGGCCGCCGCCCAGGACGAAAGGCGAGAAGCCCTTCTTCTTCGGCGGCGGGGGCGCCGCAGGGACGGGGCCCTTCGCCATCAGCTCGCCCATGCGGCGTCCCGTCGTGATCGTGGGCGATTCAGAGTCCGGGACGGGCAACGGGGGCTCCGGCATCCTGGGCCGGGCGGGTGCCACGGTTTCCGGCGCCTTCCCGACGGGCGGTGAAACCCGGGCCGCCGCCGTGGGCGCCATCGACGCGGCAATGGCCGAGCCGGCGAGAGGCGCGATCGGCGGGGGGGCGCCCGGCGTGGACCGCACGCGCTTGATCTTGCTTTCCGAAAGCCCCGCGGTGGAGCCGACCGGCGAATAGCCGAGGATCTCGCGCAGGT
>DATGDV010000268.1:0-4652 GCA_035310685.1 Thermoanaerobaculia bacterium | reverse complement strand
AGTCCTCCTGACGCCCGACTGGGCGGGAAAGCCGATCGTCTACGTCATCCACTTCTCGTCGACGAAGGATCGGGAGAGCGCGGCGAAAGAGGCGCAGAAGATCGGCGCGGCGCTCGGGGTCCCCGCCCGCGCCGTCGAGGTGGATCTCGGCGAAAAGGGGACCTGGTACCGCGTCGTCGTGGGCGAGTTCAAGGACGTGGACGCCGCGCGCGCGTTCCGCGCCGACCTCGAGGCGAAGAAGACCCCCGGCATGGGCTTCGTCTACGAGATGAGAGGGCGCTGAAGGGGAAAAAGAAGGGCCGCGCGAACGCGGCCCGAGGCACCCGTGGACGAAAGCCGTCAGAACGACGGCTGGAAGGTCTTGATGACGTCGGAGACGGTCGGCGAAGGCTTCCCGGCGAGCGCGGTCTTCTTGATCGCGTCGAGCCGGTCGTTGAGGGACGCGCTCTCGATCTCGTAGAGGACGCCGGTCGAAAGGACGTCGGTCTCGCGCGTGAACTTGAGCGCCTCGTGGCGCGACGAGCGGTCGTGTCCCTCCGGCAGCGGCTTCTGCTTGGCCTTGAGCGCCTTGAACTGGTCGTCGCCGCGCCACGTGACGCAGGGCGACATGACGTTCAGGAACGCGAAACCGCGGTGCTGGAGCGCCTTGACGATGAGCTCCACGGTGCCCTTGATGTCGCCGGAAAACGCGCGTCCGACCCACGTGGCGCCGAACGAGATCGCGAGCTCGCACGGGTCCACGGAGGGCTCCGGGTTCCCGTAGTGCGTCGTCTTCGTCCTGTCACCCGTGGGGGTCGTGGGCGCGACCTGGCCCTTCGTGAGGCCGTAGATCTCGTTGTCCATGAGGAGGTACGTGACGTCGAGGTTGCGCCGGGCCGAGTGCATGAAGTGGTTGCCGCCGATCGCGAGGCCGTCGCCGTCGCCGCCGACCGCGATGACTTTCACGTCCGGCCGCGAGACCGCGACGCCCATCGCGAGCGGGAGGGCGCGTCCGTGAACGGTGTTGAAGCCGTACGTCTCGACGTAGCCGGGGAGGCGCGAGGAGCAGCCGATCCCGGATACGATGGCCGTGTTCCACGGGACAAGCTGCAGTTCGGCCATCGCGCGGTAGAGCGCCGTCAGGACGCCGAAGTCGCCGCAGCCGGCGCACCAGACCGGCTTGAGGTCCGTCTTGTAGCTGCCCGGGAGGAAGGCGGGAGCGGTGGGGGGAGCTGCGCTCATGCTGACACCTTCTCCTGTTCGCCGACCGGAGCGAAGAACCTGCGAATCTGGTCGTCGACCTCGGAGATCGTGAGGTTCTTGCCGCCGGATCGCTTGAAGATGAGGGTGTTCTCCGGCAGCGTCGTGAACGTCCGGAGATACTTGTAGAACTGCGCCGCGAAGGAGATCTCGATCACGATGACCTGTTTCACGCTCTTCAGGAACTGCTCGAACGCCGCTTTCGGGAACGGGTAGATCATCTGCGGGATGAACGCGGCGACCTTCTGGCCGCGCCCCTCGGCCATGAGAACCGCCTCCTTGACGGCGCCCTTGGACGAGCCCCAGCAGACGATGCCGAGGTCCGCCTTCTCGGGGCCGTAGCGGCGCGCCCGCTGGTATTTGTCGCGGATCGGGCGGAGCTTGCGATAACGCTTCGCGTTCATCTTCTCGTGCACGAGGTGCATCGAGGCGGGCCGGCCAAACTCGTCGTGCTCGAGGCCGTTCGTCTGGTAGATGCCGTCCTTCATGCCGGGGACGCTCATCGGGGAGGTGCCCTCGGGCGTGTCCTTGTACCGCTCGTAGTCCACGAGCTCGGCGGCGGTCGGGATCGCGCGGTCGATGACCTCGTGGACCAGGCGATCCGGGTCGAGCGTCTCGCGCCGCTGTCCGACCGACTGGTCCGTCAGGACGACGACGGGGACCTGGAACTCCTCGGAGATGTTGAAGGCCTCGACGGTGGCGTGGAAGCAATCCTCGACGTCGGAGGCCGCGATGACGACGCGCGGCGCGTCGCCGTGCGAGCCGTAGAGCGCCTGCCAGAGGTCGGACTGCTCGCTCTTGGTCGGAAGGCCGGTCGAAGGCCCGCCGCGCTGGACGTCCACGATGACGCACGGGACCTCGGCCATGGAAGCGAGACCGAGCATCTCGGTCATGAGCGAGAGTCCCGGGCCCGACGTCGCCGTCATGGACTTGACGCCCGCGAAGGACGCACCGACGACGGCGCCGATCGCGGCGAGCTCGTCCTCGGTCTGGACGACGGAGCCGCCCATCTTCGGGAACCACTCCTCGAGGAACTGGAGGACCTCCGTCGACGGCGTGATCGGGTAGCCCGCGAAGAACCGGCAGCCCGCATGAATCGCACCGAGCGCCGTGGCCTCGTTGCCGGACATGATGAGCTTCGAGGGGCCCGGAGTGAAGGTAATGCCGCGGTCCTTCATGGTCGCGAGTGTCGCGCCATGCGCGAGACCGGCGTCGAACGCCTTGAGCGCGAGCTCGCCGACGGCGGCCTTCTTGCGGCCGAACTTCTTCTCGACGGCGCGGCGGATCGTCTCCTGCCTCAGGCCGAAGAGCGCCGTGAGGACGCCGAGCCCGACGACGTTTTTCGAGCCCTTGGCGCCCGCGTCCCCCGCGATCTTCGCGAAGGGCACGGGGAGCCAGTGCGCCGACGCGCCGAGCCCGAGGTCCTCCCGGGTTCGCGCCACGGGGTCGGCCTCGTCGAAGAGGACGACGGCGTCGGCGGCCGGCTGGACCTCGCCCTTGAACCGGCCGAAGTCGGCCCAGGAGAAGACGACGAGGACGTCGACGGCGTCCCCCTGCTCGTAGATCGCGCCCGGGCTCATCCGCACCACGCAGGAGGACTCGCCGCCTCGGATCTGGGGTCCGTATGCCTCGGTCTTGATGACGTTCAGCCCGTCCCGCGCGGCGGCCTGGGACAAGATATCGCCCATCGTGACGATTCCGTCGCCACCCGCGCCGACCATGGCGATCGTGAGATCTCTTTTCGGCATCGTGGCTCGCCTCCTCTGGCATTCTCCGAACGGCTCGCCGACTCGCCGGAGGGTCCTTCGGGTGCGCGCCAGAGTGCGTGCGAACGGGGGGCCACCTCAATGGTGCAAACGGATCACCCGTTGAAAGTGCGACTCAACCCGAGATCAGCCGGGCGAGCGCGTACGCCGCTCCCGAAGCGAGAGCACCGACGAAGACGGTGCGGAGAGCCTCCTGCGCCGGCGGCCGCCCGGTCAGGCGCCCCTTCACGCCCCCGAAGACGGCGAGCGCGGCCAGCGTGACGCCCACGGACACCAAGAGCGCGGACGTCACGGGGATCCTGAGAAGGTAGGGAGCGAGCGGGATCGCTCCGCCCGCGACGTACGAACCGCCGATGGTGAACGCGGAGATGAGCGCGCGTTTCGGGTCCGGCTCCATGAGGTTGAGCTCCTCGCGCATCATGAAGTCCACCCAGCGCGTGTGGTCCGCGCAGACGGCGTGCGTGGCCTTCTCCAGCGTGTCGCCTTCGAGACCCCATCCCCGGAAGACCTTGCGGACCTCCTCCTGCTCCTCGCTGGGAACCTCGGCAACTTCCTCGCGCTCGCGCTTTCGCTCGCTCGCCCAGGTGTCGGCCTCGCTCCTTGCCGCCAGGTAGCCGCCGAGACCCATCGCGATCGCCCCCGCGGCCAGCTCCGCAACGCCGGCGATGAGGATGACGCGCGCATTCGTGACGGCTCCGGAGAGCCCGGCGGCGAGCGCGAAGGGAACGGTGAGACCGTCGGACATCCCGAGAACCACGTCGCGCACGACCTCGGATCCCGAGAAGTGCGCCTCCACGTGATGGTGACGGGGCCTGGGTCGGGACATGCCCTTGGCGTGGGGCGGAGCGGCCGCCGTGTGCGGGCGCGGCTTTTTTTCCGGCTTTTCCGCCGTCACGGATTCGTCTGCCAGATCTCGAGGCTCTTCGTGAGGGTGCGATCGTCGGTCGTGACGAGACAGACGACCGCTTGCGCCACGTCCTCGGGCTGGATCGCGCGCGCGGAATCGAAGGGGAGCCCGGATTTCTTCATGAGATCGGTGCTCACGGTCGACGGGAAGACGCACGTGACGCGCACGTTCGACGTCCGCGCCTCGTACAGCATGACCTCGGAGAGCCCGGCGAGGCCGAACTTCGACGCGCAGTACGCGCCGCCGCCGGCAAACGCCCGGTGGGCCGCAGTCGAGGCGATGTTCACGATGTGCCCGCGCTTTCTCGACTTCATCCCGGGCAGGACCGCGCGCGACATGAGGAACGGCCCGCGCAGGTTGACGGCGAGAACGCGGTCGAAGACGAGCGCGTCCATCTTCTCGATGGGGGCGGCCGCGAAAATCCCGGCGTTGTTCACGAGGACGTCCACGGGCCCGAGTCCCTGCTCGACCGCCGCCACGGAGCGCGAGACCGCGCCCTCGTCCGAGACGTCCGCCGAAACGACGAACGTCGTCGCGCCCGAATCCTTCAGCTCCTTCTGGACCTCGAGGAGGTTCTTCTTCGTCTTTCCGAGGAGCGCGACTTTGGCTCGGGTTCCCGCGAAAGCATGTGCCAAGGCGCGGCCGATGCCGCGTCCGGCGCCCGTGACGAGAACGACCCGGCCCTCGAGCTCCATCGGCGTCTCCGGACGGGATTCTAGAACCGCAAAAGGGTTCGGGGT
>DATGDV010000267.1:0-5325 GCA_035310685.1 Thermoanaerobaculia bacterium | reverse complement strand
TCCTCCGTACGTCCATCAACGTCAACCTCGGACAGCCCTACATCCTCGGCGTCGGCCGTGACGAGTCCGCCGCCGACAAGCTGTTCGTCGTCATCTTCGCGAACTGGCGCCAGCCCGGGCCGGGGATCTTCCTGAACTGATGCCCACGTACGTCTGCCGCGTCGGGATGGGCGATGGCGCAATCGTCACGCGCGCCATCGACGCGCCCGACGAGAGCGCGCTCAGGGCCGAGGTCGCGCGCCTCGGGGCGAGGCTCTTCTCCGTGAAGGTCGCCGGCGACGCCGGCGTTTCCGGCGCGACCGGCGGCGCGCCTTCCTTGACGAGCGTCCTCGCGAGGCTCGTGCCGCGCCGCGGCCGCTCCGTCAAGGCGGGTGAGTTCCTCGTCTTCAACCAGGAGCTCGTCGCGCTCCTCAAGGCCGGGCTCCCGATCGTGAACGGTTTCGAGATCCTCCTCGAGCGCCAGGAGAACCCGCGCTTCAAGGCGATCCTGAAGGACGTCCGCGACCAGCTCGTCTCCGGAGTCGCCCTCTCGGACGCCTTCCTCTCCCACGGCGACGTCTTTCCGCGGCTCTACGCGACCTCGCTCAAGGCCGGCGAGCGCTCGGGCGAGATCGAGAAGGTGCTGCGCCGCTACCTCGCCTACCAGAAGATCCTCGGCGGGATCCGGCGCAAGGTGACGGGAGCGCTCGTCTATCCGGCGGTTCTCATCGCCCTGTCCATCGGGCTCGTCACGATCCTCATGACGTACGTCATCCCGAAGTTCCGGGAGTTCTTCGCGGGCTTCCAGGCGGGCCAGCTGCCCCTCATCACGCGGCTGGTGATCGGGACGGCCGACTTCCTGCACGCGCACTTCCTCGTCATCGCAGGGGCGATCGCCGTGGGGGGCGTCATGCTCTCCCGCTGGAAGGCGAGCGACTCGGGGAGCATCGCCTGGGACGGATTCCTCCTGCGCCTTCCGCTCGTCGGGGCGATCCTCCAGCAGTTCGCGCTCTCGCAGTTCTCCCGCTCGCTCGCGACGCTCGTCGGCGCGGGAACGCCTCTCGTGCCCGCGCTCGAGATCGCGTCCGGGGCGGTCGCGAACCGGCGCGTGTCGGGGGCCGTCGCCGCGGTGGTTCCCCGCGTGCGCGAGGGTTCCGAGCTGTGGCGCAGCCTCGAGGAGACGGGCATCTTCACGTCGCTCGCCGTCGAGATGATCAAGGTCGGGGAGGCGACGGGCGCGCTCGAGGAGATGCTCACGAACGTCTCGGACTTCTACGACGAGGCGATCGAAGCCCGCCTCCAGCGCATCGTGACCCTCATCGAGCCCATCATCCTCGTCGTCATGGGAGGCGTCATCGCGATGATCCTCCTGTCGATCTACCTCCCGATGTTCACGATCCTTTCCAACATCCGGGGCTGACGCTCCGTAAAAGCGGATACGCATGAGTACGACCAGAGCCCCCTCCCCCGAAGCCGCGATCCCGCGATTCCTCGACGCCGCCTCCGAGGAGACGCGTGCCCGCCAGCTCGCCGAGCGGCTCGGGCTGCCGTACGTCGACCTCTGGACGTTCCGGATCGACGCCGAGCTCTTCCGGTCGATTCCCCTCGAGTGGATGCTCCGTTTCGAGTTCGTGCCCGAGAAGGCTGAGAACGGCTCGCTCGCGGTCGTCATGGCGGACCCCACCGACGTCGTGAAGCGCGACGAGCTCGAGGGGCTCCTCAAGAAGAGGCTGCGCGTCCGGGTCGGGTCGCGGGCCGCCCTCCAGGACATTCTCCAGAAGTCCGAATCCACGCAGCGCGTGCTCGAGGAGGCGACCGAAGAGTTCCGGATGCAGGTGGTGCGGGAGGACGAGGAGGGCCAGGAGGTCCTCTCGATCGACCGGATCACGGCGGATGCGAGCCCGATCATCAAGCTCGTCGACTCCGTGCTCTTCAACGCGATCCAGCGCCGCGCGTCGGACATCCACATCGAGACGCAGGAGCACGTCGTCGTCATCAAGTACCGCATCGACGGGGTGCTCTACCCGGCGATGGAGCCCATCGACAAGAAGCACCACCAGACGATCATCAGCCGCATCAAGGTCATGTCGGAGCTCGACATCGCCGAGAAGCGCATCCCGCAGGACGGCCGCTTCAAGGTGCGCGTGAAGGGCCGCACGATCGATTTCCGCGTCTCCATCATGCCGACGGTGCACGGCGAAGACGCGGTCATCCGCATTCTCGACAAGGAGTCCGCGAACGCCGAGTTCAAGAACCTGCGCCTCGACGTCCTCGGCATCGACGCCGAGACGATCCGGCGCCTGAGGAAGTTCATCCGCGAGCCGTACGGCATGGTGCTCGTCACCGGACCGACGGGCTCGGGCAAGACGACGACGCTCTACGCATGCCTCTCGGAGATCCAGTCCGTCGAGGACAAGATCATCACGATCGAGGATCCGGTCGAGTACCAGCTCCGCGGCGTGACGCAGATCCCGGTGAACGAGAAGAAGGGCCTCACGTTCGCGCGCGGCCTCAGGTCGATCCTCCGCCACGACCCCGACAAGGTCATGGTCGGCGAGATCCGCGACGAGGAGACGGCGCAGATCGCCGTGCAGGCCGCGCTCACGGGCCACCTCGTCTTCACGACCGTCCACGCGAACAACGTCGTGGACGTCCTCGGCCGCTTCCTCAACATGAAGGTCGAGCTCTACAACTTCGTCTCCGCCCTCAACTGCATCCTCGCGCAGCGGCTCGTGCGGAAGATCTGCCCGCACTGCCGCGCCGTGGCGACGCCGACGGCGAAGCTCCTCGAGGAGTCCGCGATCGCGCCCGAGCAGATGGCCGGCGTGACCCTCTACGAGGGCCGGGGCTGCATCGAGTGCAACGGCACGGGTTTCTTCGGCCGAATGGCGATCACCGAGCTCCTCGACCTCTCGGACCGGATCCGGGGCCTCATCCTCGACAAGCGCCCCGCCGCGGAGATCAAGAAGGCGGCGCAGGCCGAGGGAATGAGCTTCCTGCGCGAGTCGGCGATCAAGAAGGTCCTGGCCGGCCAGACGACGCTCCGCGAGATCAACAAGGTGACCTTCGTTGAGTGACGGCCTGAAGAGCCCGTTCTCGCCCGCGTTCTGGCGGTCGCCGCGTCCTCCGCACGCGTTCGTCCTGACGCGCGACCGCCTCGTCTACGTCGGCCCCGCCGACGGGAAGCGGCGTTCGGCGCTCTCTGCGGCGCCCGCGTTCCGCGTCGTGTCCCGCCCCCTTCCTCCGGAAGCCTTCACGACGGGTCCGGACGGATCGCCTCTCGCGGAGCCCGCGCTCTCCGGAGCGCTCCAGCGCCTCCTCACGGAGGCCGGCACGAAGATCCGGGACGCGTCTCTCGTCGTTCCCGACGCCTGGGTGAAGCTCCTCGTCCTCGACGCGGCAGAGCCCGAAAAGCACGAGCGCGAGATCGACGACATGCTGCGGTGGAAATTCAGCCGCGCGTTCGACGGGGAGGCTCCCGATCTCCGCCTCGCGTGGCAGCCGGCGGGAGCGGGAGCGGAAGGAACGCGCGTTCTCGCGGTCGCGGTGGCCGAAAAGGCGGCGTCCTCCTGGGAAGCTCCGTTCGAGAAGACCGGGATCCGCATCGGCGCGCTCGAGACCGCCGCGTTCGCGGTTTCCGCGCTCGGCACGCGGTCCCTGGGAGACGGATTCCTCGTCTGGACGGACGACGACACGACGACGACGCTCGTCTACGCCGGCTCTCTGCTCCGCTTCGCGCGGACGAGGTCGTACACGGAGCCGGGCGAGGCCGTCCAGGACATACGCCTCGCGGTCACGTTCGGGATTCCCGATCGGCCCGCCGAGGCGGGGCCCGCGGATGTCGCGGGACGGTGCGCGGCGGGACCGCAGGAGTCCCCGGTCGTCGAGGAGCTGCGCGGTTTTCGCGCGGCCGCCGGAGCGTCGCAACCCGAGCTCCTCACTCTGTCGCGCCTCGCTCCGGGAGCGACGGTGACGCCGACCGAAGCGGCACAGGATCCCGCCACGCTCGCCGCCCTCGGCGTGCTCGCCGGGGGGGATTGATGCCGCGGCGCTTCAATCTCGCGCGCCGGCCGTTCGTGGACGCGCGACCCGCGAACCTGACGGCGGGGCTTCTCGCGGTGGTCGTGGCCGTCCTGTCTTTCGTCGCCGCGCGCACCGTGATCCGGTATTTCGCCGAGTCGAGCCGGACGCGCGCGTCGATCGCGAGCCTGAGAGCCGAGATTTCGAGCCTCGAGGAGGCCCGGCAGAGAGCCACCGAGTCCCTGGCGCGGGTCGACGTCAGCACGCTGGCCGCCGGCGTTGAGGACGCGAACGAGATCGCGCTGAGGCGCGCCTTCTCGTGGACGCGCTTTCTCTCGCGCCTCGAAAGGACCCTGCCGGCTGACCTGCGCATTGCCTCGATCGGCCTCCGGAAGATGACGGGTTCCCCGGGTTCGCCCGCCGCGGAGGGCCGCTCGCCGGAAACGGTCGTCGTGAACCTGACGCTCATCTCACGGGACCCGAACGGCCTGCCGAAGACGATTCGCGCGTTCGACTCTTCGCCGTGGTTCGAGCGGCCGACGCCCGCGAGCGAGGACCGCGGGGAAAAGGGCCTGCCGGAGGGCCGCCGGCTCGTCCTCACGGTCACCTACCGCGACGTGGACGGCCGGACGGAAGGGCGCCCGTGAGCGCGCCGCCGCCGACGGCGGGCCAGAAGGCCGGGGACCGGATCCGCCGGCTCCTTCCCCGGGCGCGCGCGGGCGGGATGCGCCGTTCTCCCTGGCGCGCGCGGCTGCCGCTTTTTGCCGTGCTCGCCATCCTCCTCGTCGTCGCCTCGGCCGTCCTCATCGGCTATCACGCCTTCTACGACGAGAGGTTCAAGGCTCTCGAGAGCACGCGCGCCGACCTCGTGGCCAGGCGGGATGCTGCCAGAGAGGCCACGAACCGCGTCGTGAAGACCGAGGAGCGTCTGCGCGCGCTGCAGCGGGAGCTCGAGGATTTCAACCGCGACGTCCTCGGGGAGCGGAAGGAGCGCCTCGCGGCCGTCATCGAAGACGTCTACAAGCTCACGGAGAAGGCGGGCACCGTGCCGGGCCAGATCGCGTACACCTTCGACCAGGTGGGTGCCGCCACGCGCCTCGGTCTCCAGTTCAACGTTCAGGGGCGCTACGCCGACATCAAGAAGCTCCTCTTCTCCTTCGAGAACAACCCGCGCTTCCTGCTCCTCGAGAACGTCGCCCTCGCGACCGACGACGTCCAGCCGGACTCGCTGCGCCTGAACCTGACGGTCGCGCACTATTTCCGGCCCGACGGTTCGGCCGCTCCCCGCCGCGTCCCGCGCGCCTCCCGGGCCGCGGGCCGGACCGG
>DATGDV010000266.1:0-2445 GCA_035310685.1 Thermoanaerobaculia bacterium | reverse complement strand
ACGAGGCGCACCGGCTCATCAAGGAGTTCATGCTGACCGCGAACGAGGCGGTCGCCAAGCACCTGGAATTCGTTCCGACGCCGGCCCTCTACCGCGTGCACGACCGGCCCGACGAGAGCCGCCTCGCGGACCTGAGGGTGGTGCTCGGGCCGCTCGGCTACGACCTTCCCGAGGATGAGGAGGAGGTCACGCCCGCCACCTTCCAGGCGATCCTCGACCAGGCGGCCGGAAAGCCCGAGGAGCGCTTCGCTGCGGATCTCGTCCTGCGCGCCCAGAAAAAGGCCGTCTACTCCGAAGAGTGCCGCGGACACTACGCGCTCGCGGCGAAGCACTATTGCCATTTCACGTCGCCGATCCGGCGCTATCCGGACCTCCTCGTTCACCGGGCGCTCGTGGAGTGGCTCGCCATCCGCCGGCCGCCCGCTCCCGAGGAAGCGGAGGGCCGCACGCGCTGGTTCCACGAGGCGGCAGCGCACTGCTCGTCGCGCGAGAGGCGCGCCGAATCGGCCGAGCGCGAGGCCGTGGCGTGGAAGAAGTTCGTCTTCCTGTCGTCGCGCGTCGGCGAGGAGTTCTGGGCGTACGTCTCGGCGGTCGTGGGGTTCGGCCTCTTCGTCACGCTCGAGGACATCTACGTGGACGGTCTCGTTCCGATCTCGTCCCTCGAGGACGACTTCTATCGCTACGAGGACGTCGAGCACCGCCTCGTCGGTTCCTCGTCGGGACGCGTCTACCGGCTCGGGGACCGCCTGCGCGTGAAGCTCGTCAAGGCGGACGCGGAAAAGCGCGGACTCGACTTCGTGCCCGTGGGCGAGAGCGCCGGGCCCCGGCAGAGGAGCCGCGTCGAAGCCATCCGGCGGCAGCAGGAAAAGCGTGGCCGGCGTTCGTCCCCCGCCCCGCGCGGCCGGACGCGGCGGCGGTGAGCGCTTTCAAGGTCGTCCTCGTCGGCCGGCCGAACGTCGGGAAATCGGCTCTCTTCAACCGGCTCGCTCGCGAGCGGAGGGCGCTCGTGCACGATCGGCCTGGGATGACGCGCGACGCGCTGGAGATGACGGCCAGAACGCCGTCGGGCCGAACGTACACGCTCGTCGACACGGGCGGCCTCGACCTCGACGCCGCGGGCGGCTTCGCGGCATGGACGAGCGACCGCGCGCTCGCCGCGGTGGCGGACGCAGACCTCATCCTGTTCGTTCTCGACGGGGTGGCGGGGCGGCTTCCCGAGGACGAGCGCCTGGCGCGGCGACTCCACGCTCTCGGCAAGCAGGTCGTCGTCGCGTGGAACAAATGCGACACGAAAGTCGCCGCGGAGGCCCTCGCCGACGGCTTCGCGCTCGGCTTCCCGAAGGTGATCGGGGTCTCGGCGCTCCACGGCACGGGCGCGGACGAGCTCCTCGAGGCGATCGAAGAAGCCCTGCCTCCCGACCTCGATCCCGAGACGCGGACCGAGCCGCTCCCGATCGCGATCGTGGGCCGGCCGAACGTCGGCAAGTCCTCACTCGTCAACGCGCTCGTCGGGGTGGACCGCGTCATGGTTTCGGAGATCGCCGGCACGACGCGCGACTCCATCGACGTGCGCCTTTCGCGGGGCGGCCGCGAGTACGTCCTCGTGGACACGGCGGGCATCCGCCGGAAAGGCAAGACGACCGACTCGGCCGAGCTTCTCTCGATCGTCGCCGCGCGGAAAGCCATCGACCGGGCGCGCCTCGTCGTGATCGTCTTCGATGCCTCCGCGGGGATCACCTCGCAGGACGCCACGATCGCGGGCTACGCGGAAGAGGCCGGCCGGGGAGTCCTCCTCGTCGCGAACAAGTGGGATCTCGTGGAGAAGGACCGCGAAAGGACGGCGGAGCTCAAGCGCGACGCCGAGCGCCGGTTCATCTTCCTGCGGCATGCCCCGTTCCTGCCGGTGTCGGCCACGACGGGGAAGGGCGTGGGGCGCCTCCTTCCCGAGGCCGACGCGCTCGCGAAAAGGTTCTCGACGCGCATGTCCACGGGCGAGCTGAACCGGTTGCTGCAGAAATCGTTCGAGCGCGAGGCGCCCCGTTCACGCTCGGGCCGCGATCTCAGGATCCGCTATGCCGTGCAGGTCGCCACCGAGCCCCCGCTCGTCCGCCTCTTCGCGGACCGGACCGAGGCGCTGCACTTCTCCTTCGAGCGATTCCTCCAGAATCGGATCCGCGAGAGGTGGAACCTGAACGGCGTGCCCCTCAAATTCGTCGTGAAGTCGGAGGACGGAAAGGGAGAGAGATAGAGAGACTTCTTCGAATGAGCCCGCGCGTGGGGCGGCGAGGGAGCCTTACGAGCGGCGTCCGCCCCTTTTCAGTTCTAAGAAAATCCGAAAATCCGTGCTAAAAACGGTTTGCAGATGGCCGAATCCGCCGGCACGGGCAACGAGCCTCGCTACAAGATCGGGGATGTCTGCCGCATCGCGGACGTCCAGCCCTACGT
>DATGDV010000265.1:0-2496 GCA_035310685.1 Thermoanaerobaculia bacterium | reverse complement strand
TTTCGGAGGAGAGAAAGAATTTTGAGAAGGTTTAGAGAAGAATCTTTGAGGGCCGTCGCGGTTGGGTCGGTGGCCGGATCGCCCGCGCCAATCGCCGCCGGGATCGAGTGACTCAGATCGTTGCTGGAAATCGACAGCAGGATGAGCTGCGCGCTCGCAAGGCGGCGCTGAACGTCCGGCTCTTCTACCTTTCTCAGCAGATCTTTCGTCTCTATCCCATCAACTCCCATGTTCTCCACGGAGACGGTGAGTCCGCCCTTTCGCAGCGCCGCCGCCACGCGCTCCGGGTAGCCGCCGCCTCCCGTAGCGTCGCCGGCACCGCGCGTCAGGGAGTCCCCGAGCGCGACGATGCGGAAGGTCCCCTCCGCCGTCGGCGTCGCCGCCGCCGGAGTCGGAACGGGAGGCGCGGAGGAATCCACGGGCTCGCCGAGGCGCCCCCGCAGCGCCACGGCGAAGCCCGCGGCGAAGACGGCCGTCGTCGCGAGGCCGAGAGCGGCGGGGAAGAACCAGAGAGCGAGACGGCGGCCGGTGAGCGTCACGGGGGCGTATTGTGCCGGAACCAGGAACCACGCTTGACGCGTGGCGTACAACATGGTCGTGAGCGCCGCCGACGTCGTCCTGTCCGCCGAGGGACTCGCGAAGCGCTATGGCGACCGGGAAGTCGTCTCGGACGTGTCCTTCACGCTCCACCGCGGCGAGGTGTTCGGGTTCCTCGGGCCGAACGGCGCGGGAAAGACGACGACGATCCGGATGCTCGTCGGCCTCGTGAAGCCCACCCGGGGCCGCGTGCTGATCGACGGGCACGACCTCGGGCGGGAGTTCGAGGCCGCGATGCGCCGCGTGGGATGCATCGTGGAGACGCCGGACCTTTACAGGTTCCTCACGGGCCGCGAGAACCTCGAGCACTTCGCGCGCATGGTGGGAGACGGGGCCGCGGGTCGGATCGACACGCTCGCGGCTCTCGTGCACATGGACGGCCGCCTCGACGGAATCGTGCGCACCTACTCGCTCGGCATGCGCCAGCGCGTCGGCATCGCGCAGGCCCTCCTGTCCGATCCCGCCGTCCTCATCCTCGACGAGCCGACGAACGGGCTCGACCCGGCCGGCATCCGCGAGATGCGCGAGCTCGTGCGGAGGCTCGCGGGCGAGCGCGGCCTCGCGGTGTTCGTCTCGAGCCACCTGCTTTCCGAGGTCGAGAAGATGGTGGACCGCATCGCGATCGTCCACCGCGGCCGGACGCTCGCAGCGGGGACCCTCGGCGAGCTGACGGGCGGCGGCAAGCGGGGGCTCGAGGACCTGTTCCTCGAGCTCACGGGCGGGGAGACGGTGTGAGATGCCGCTGAGCGCGAGCTTCCGATGCGGGTGATCCTGGGGCTGATCGAGAACGAGAGTCTGAAGATTCTCAGAAGGAAGAGATTCCGGATCGTCCTGATCGTCCTCGCGGTGCTCCTCGCGCTCGTCGTCTTCGCCCAGGACCGCCAGCGCCGGAACCGTCTGAAGGACAACCCGACGCCCGACTGGCGGGCCCAGGTGGAGAAGCGCGCGTCGGAGCTCGAGCGCCAGCTGAATCAGCGGCGCGTGCCGGAGAACTTCAAGAAGTGGATGCGCTACGAGTCGGGGAGGCTCCGCTATCACCTCGTGCGCGGGATCAACCCGAACGAGATCACGGGGCCCGTCTTCACGCGCGGCTTCGCGGGGGTCGGGAGCGTGCTCCTGATCCCGCTCCTCATCGCGGTCTTCGGAGCCGACCTCGTCTCGTCGGAGTTCGCGGAAGGGACGATCACGCTCCTCCTCACGCGGCCCGTCGCGCGCTGGAAGGTGATGCTCTCGAAGGTCGTCGCCATGATGCTCTTCACGTCTCTCACGCTCCTGGCGGCGTTCTTCCTGGCCTGGGGCATCTCGGGGGTGGCGTTCGGCTGGTCCGGGTGGGGCGCGCCGATGCTGACCGGGTTCCGCCTGTCGGGCTCCTCGGCGTCGGCCGGCTTCGATCTGTCGGGCGTGCGCACGGTCCCCCTCTGGCAGGACACGTTCGCGGCGTGGGGTCTCGCCTGGTTCTCGGCTCTCGCGGTCGGCTCGATCACCCTCCTCCTCTCGGTCGTCTTCCGGTCGGCAGCGGCGGCGATGGGCACGATGATGGCGACGCTCGTGGGGGGCACGATCCTCTCCCGCATCGCCTCCGACTGGGACGGCGCGAAATGGTTCTTCGTCACGAATCTGCCGCTGCCCGATTTCTACGCGGGGCTGCCGACTCCCTTCGAGGGAATGACGCTTGCATTTTCCGTGTGGGTGCTCCTCGCGTGGGCGGCCGCCTCGCTCGTGGCGGCGTTCCTGCTGTTCACGCGGCGCGACGTGACGGCGTAGCGCGAAGGTCAGGGATTTCGGGGGGGCGGAGAGGGCGTCGGCCGGGGCGTCGGCTTGCGGACCTCCGTCCGCTGTTTCAGGTAGCCCGGCCAGCCGTGCGCGGCGAGCTGGACGGCGGCGGCCTGCGCCTCGGCC
>DATGDV010000264.1:0-4346 GCA_035310685.1 Thermoanaerobaculia bacterium | reverse complement strand
CGAAGAATCGCCATAATCCCCGGGTGAGTCGTCGCGCGCCGCTCTCTTTCTGCGCCGCCGCGGCCGCGTTGCTTCTGGCCGCACTCGCCGCGCGCGGAGAGGACGTCGTGGTGACTCTCTCCCGGCCGGACAGGCCTCCGGCGAGTCTTCGCGCCGAGGAACGCGAGGGTCGAACGGTCATTTCCGTGAACGACGCGGTCGCCGCGCTCGAAGGCTCGATCACGTTCGACGACAAGACCCGGTCGTACGAGGTGAAGCTCAAGGGACATTCGGCGGTCTTCGGCCTGGACGCGGCGCTCGCGGTCGTCGACACGAAGCTCGTCTCCCTGGGCGCGCCCGTGCGCGGCCTCGGCGCCCTCGCGTGGGCCGAGCCGGAGTTCTTTCAGAAGGTCATCGGGCCGATGGCAGCCCTCTCCCTCTCGTGGGACCGCTCGACGCGAACGCTGTCGGTGCGAAGGTCAGAGACCGCCGAGATCGCGGTCGAGTCGTCGGTCGCCGATCTCGGGGAGACGACGAAGGTCGTCCTGCGCTTTTCGCAGACGCCTTCGTACGCGGTCGAGAAGACCCCGGATCAGGTCGTCCTCCACGTCCCGAACGCGCGCCTCGTGATGCAGCCTCCGGAGAAGGTCCTCGAGTCGGCGCGTGTCGCGCGTCTCGCCGTCCGGGGCGGGGACATCTCGATCGTGTTCCGGGAAAAGGACCTCGTGTCGAACGTCTATGCCCTCGGGGCGCCGCCGCGCCTCGTCGTGGACGTCGTGAAGGGAGGCGCCGCTGCGCCGAACGGCGGCCGCCTCGCGGTTCCGGCGCCTGGGCCGCCCGCCGCGAAGGTGAAGACCATCGTCCTCGACCCCGGGCACGGAGGCGTCGAAGAAGGGGCGAAGGGCCCCGGCGGCCTCCTCGAGAAGGACGCCACGCTCGCGCTGGCGAAGACGATCCAGGAGGTCCTCCAGCGTCGCGGATTCCGCGTCGTGACGACGCGACTCTCCGACGCGACGGTCGGGCTCGACGACCGTGCCGCGCAGGCGAACGCGGCGAAGGCGGACGTCTTTCTCTCGATCCACTGCAACGCGTCGCGAGCCCCGACCGCGCACGGCACCGAGGTGTATTACCTCTCCCTCGACGCGTCGGACCGGGCCGCGGCGCTCCTGGCCGAGAGCGAGAACGCGATGCCGGCCGGGACGCCGGCCACGGCCGAGAAGAACGCGGCCATGCGCGACCTCGACCTGATCCTCTGGGACCTCGCGCAGAACCAGCATCTCTCGGCATCCGCCCGGCTCGCGGAGATCGTGCAGGCGGATTTCAATCGCCTGCTCGGGATCACGACGCGCGGCGTCAAGCAGGCGCCGTTCCGCGTTCTCGTCGGCGTGAACGCGCCGGCCGTCCTCGTGGAGGTCGCGTTCATCACGAACCCGGACGAGGAGGTCCGGATCGGGTCGGACGAGTTCCGGCGCCAGGCGGCGGAGACGCTCGCGGGAAGCCTCGACACGTATTTCCGCACGGCGGACGCCACGGCTCCCGTGCCGTACGCGCCGAAAGCGCCTGGCAAGAGCTAGGCCCCTCACGCCGCATGCCGCGCCGTTTCGCCCTCGCGCTCGTCGTCCTGCTCCTCCTGCTTCTCTCGGCGCTGCTCCTCGGGCGGCGCATGAGGAGGCCGTCGTCGGCCGCGGCCAGCGTGCCCACGCTCCGACCGACGGCCGTGATTCCCCCGACTCCCATTCCGGCCCGGCAGGTCTCGCTCTACTTCGAGTCTCCTGCCGACGACCTTCTCCATCCGGAAGCGCGGGACGTCCCCGCGGCGGTCGACGATGTGGCGTTCCTCAGAGCCGTCGCGGCCGCGGTGATGGAGGGACCACGTCGCCAGGAGCTCGTGAGACCGTTTCCCGAAGGCTGGTCCCTTCGCGGCGCGTATCTTCTCCGGGAGGGAATCGCCGTCATCGACCTCGCGCCTCCGCCCCTTCCCACGCCCCGTGAGCCCGGAACGCCCGCGAGCCCGCGCTGGCAGGCGGGGTCTCACGAGGAGGACTCGGCCATCCAGTCGCTCGCGGTCAGCCTCGCGAAGAACCTTCCAGCGGTGACGCGCGTGGTGCTTCTCGTGGCGGGCGAGGCGGCGGAGACTCTCGGCGGTCACGCGGATCTCCTGCATCCGATCGCGCCCGACCTCAGGCGCGCTGCCGACGAGCCTTCGCTCGCGGCGCCGACGGCCACGCCGTCGCCCGTCGTTTCGCCCTCGCCGTCCCCGCCCCCACCATCCGCGTCGCCTTCGGCTCCTCCCGGCCGGAGCGTCCCGGGCCGGCGCGCCCAGGCCGAGCGGACATGAGCGACCCCAGACCGATCGGCCTTTTCGATTCCGGAGTCGGAGGCCTCACGGTGCTCGAAGCCGTCGCGCGGCGAATGCCGTTCGAAGACCTCCTCTATCTCGGCGACACGGCGAGGCTGCCGTACGGCACGAAATCGGCCGACACCGTGCGACGCTACGCGCGCCGCGCGATCGGGTTCCTGCTTTCGCAGGGCGTCAAGGCCGTCGTCGTGGCCTGCAACACGGCCTCGGCGCTCGCGCTCGATGTCATCGAGGAGATGTCGGCGGTCCCGGTCGTGGGCGTCGTCGCGCCCGGGGCCGAGGCCGCGGTCGAGGCGGCGCGGGCCTCGGACACGGAGGGCGTCAGAGGTCCGATCGCGGTTCTCGCGACCGAGGCGACGGTCGCGTCCGACGCCTACGGCCGCGCCATTCGCGCGCTCGATCCGGGACGGGGCGTGGTGCACACGGCCTGCCCGCTCTTCGTGCCTCTCGCCGAGGAGGGCTGGACGGAGAACGAGGTCGCGCGCTCGGCGGCGGCTCGCTATCTCGCGGACGTGCCCGAGGCCGGCGCGCGCGTCGTCGTCCTCGGATGCACGCACTATCCGCTCCTGGCGCGAACGATCGGTCTCGCGCTGCCTTCGGGCACGATCCTCGTGAACTCCGCCGAGACGACGGCGCGCGCCGTCGAAGCGGTTCTGCCCCCCGGCTCGCGCCGGGCCGAGACCTCCCAGGGCTCGACGCGCCTTCTCGTGACCGACGCGTCCGAGCGCCTGCGTCGCGTGGCGGGACGGTTCCTGGGCCGACCGGCCGCGGACCTGACGCTCGTGGATCTCCCTTAGCGGCCGGGCCGCCGTTGCGCCAGAATCCCGTCGTGCCTTCCGACGCGCACGCGCCGCCGCGTCCCGACGGGCGGGGCTCTCTCGACCTCAGGTCCGTAACGATCGTCTGCGACGCCGTGCCACACGCGGAAGGCTCCTGTCTCGTGACGCAGGGCAAGACGCAGGTCCTCGTGACGGCCTCGGTCGAGGCCAAGGTCCCGCCCTTCCTCCAGCGGACCGGCCTCGGATGGGTGACGGCCGAATACGGGATGCTGCCGCGCGCCACGCACGAGAGGAGCCCCCGCGAAGCGGCGCGCGGCAGGCAGTCCGGAAGGACTCTCGAGATCCAGCGCCTCATCGGGCGGGCTCTGCGCGGCGTCGTGGACCGCTCGCGGCTCGCGGACCGCACGGTCACGCTCGACTGCGACGTCCTCGTCGCCGATGCCGGGACCCGGTGCGCCTCCGTTACGGGCGCCTACGTCGCGCTCGCGCTCGCCTTCGCGTCGCTCGCGAAGGCGGGCGACATCCGGGAGAACCCCCTGCGCGAGGCCGTCGCCGCGGTGTCTCTCGGCGTCGCCCAGGGGCGCGTCCTTCTCGACCTCGACTATGCGGAGGATTCGATGGCCGACGTGGACCTGAACGTCGTCGGGACGTCAAGCGGGCGGTTCGTCGAGATCCAGGGCACCGCCGAGCGGGAGCCGTTCGACGAGGAGCAGCTCGCGCGCCTGCTCGCGGCCGGCCGCAAGGGCCTCGCGGCCCTCTTCGAGGTGCAGCGGGCCGCGCTCCGCGGGCGCCTTCCGGAGGATTGGCTCGAGGCGCTTGCTCCCGGGCCACTCGTCGCGCGCGCTCAGGCGTCCGCGAAGAAATCGCGAAGGGCCGCGGCGAGGCGCGGAGGATCTTCGAGAAGGGCGTAATGCCCGATCCCGGGCAGCTCGAAAAACGTCGCGTCCTTTCGCGCCGAGAGAATCGCATTGAGCTCACGGGCGGGCGCGAGCGGATCGCGCGCTCCGGTGACGAGGAGGAGCGGCATCGACGTTCCCGCGAGCCTCTCCGCGAGCGGCCGCGCCGCGAGGATCCCGTCCACGAGCGTTTCGATCGCCAGGACGACTTCTTCTCGCCGCGGCCCGGTCCGCGCGGCGACGGTCCGCGCCACGAAGCCCGCGCGCCCGGGCCCGTCCACCGAGAACCCGTAGCCCGCGGCGTTCCTGAGGGAAGTCTCCGGCACGCTCTCG
>DATGDV010000263.1:0-6273 GCA_035310685.1 Thermoanaerobaculia bacterium | reverse complement strand
CGAGGAGGCTCTTCTCGCGGTCGTTTTCATCTTCACGATCCACTTCTTCAACGGCCACCTGAGGCCCGAGAAGTTCCCGATGGACACGGTCATCTTCACGGGGGTTCTTCCGCTCGAAGAGCTGGAGCACGAGCGGCCGGGGGAGTACGAGCGGCTCGTGGCCGAGGGAGGCGTCGAGCGCATCGCATCGCCGCCCCCGACGGCCGATCGCGTCCGGAAAAGCCGGATCGTCGGAACGGTCGCGGTCTCTCTCGGCCTTCTCCTCGTGGCGTTTACACTCATCGCTCTCGCGAGCTGAGAACGGATCGAGGAGGAGTCACATGAGCGCACGACCCGGCGGCCGCCTGGCCGTATGGCTGAGGCCGATCTTCTACCTGGGGCGCAACCGCGTGTCGCAGCTCGGCGTCGTCCTCACGACGAGCTCGGCCGTCACGCTGATCGGCTTCTGGCTCTTCGAGATCACGAACTCGAAACCCGTCCACCCGTATTCGGGCATCGTCTTCATCCTCGTTCTGCCGTTCTTCTTCCTCCTCGGCCTCGTCCTGGTTCCCGTCGGAATTCTCTTCGAACGCCGCCGGCTCCGCAGGGAAGGCACTCTTCCGCACGATTACCCGAAAGTGGACCTGGGCGACGCGAATCTCCGGCGCGCGGTGATCCTCATCGCCGGCCTGACGGTCACGAACGTCCTGATCCTGAGCCTGTCGGCCTACGTCGGCGTCGAGTACATGGACTCCGCGCGGTTCTGCGGCCTCACCTGTCACACCGTCATGGCGCCGGAGTACACCGCATACCTGGGCTCGCCCCACTCCCGTATCGCCTGCGCGAGTTGCCACATCGGCCCGGGAGCCCCCTGGGTCGTCAAGGCGAAGGTGGACGGCGTTCGCCAGGTCATCGCGGTCACGTTCGGGACGTACTCGCGCCCGATCCCGTCGCCCGTGCACACGCTGCGTCCCGCCCGGGCCACCTGCGAGCAGTGCCACTGGCCCCAGAAGTTCCAGGGCGACAAGCTCAAGATCATCTCGAAGTTCGGCGACGACGAGAAGAACTCGCCGGCGAAGACGGTCCTGCTCCTGAAGCTGGGCGGACACATGGGATCGCGCGCCACGGGCATCCACGGCCGCCACTTCGACGACAAGGAGCGGATCACGTACTTCACGTCGAATCCGCGCCGGGAAGTCATCTCCTCGGTGACCTACATCGGAGACGACGGCAAGCCCGTGGATTACACCTCCACCGAGTCGAAGGGAACGTCGAAGGACGCCAAGTCGGGCGAGCGACGGACGATGGACTGCATCGACTGCCACAACCGGCCCACCCACGAGTTCCAGCTCCCGGAGCGCGCCGTGAACGAGGCCATGGAGGCGGACCGCATCAGCCGCGAGCTGCCGTTCATCCACAAGAAGTCGATCGAACTCCTCAAGGCGACGTATCCGACGCGCGAGGCCGCCTTCGAACGCATGGAGAAGGAGCTCACCGAGTTCTACAGGAGCAAGTACCCGGACGTGTACCAGAGCCGGCGCGCCTCCGTCGAGACCGCGGTCCGCGAGGTGCAGCGCATCTACGGGCGCAACGTGTGGCCCGACATGAGGATCACCTGGGGGACGCACCCGAACCACATCGGGCACGAGGACTTCCTCGGCTGCTTCCGCTGCCACGACGGGAACCACAAGGCGCCGGACGGGCGTGTCATCTCCGCCGAGTGCGATGCCTGCCATTCCCTGCTCGCGCAGGACGAGGCGAACCCGAAGGTCCTCGCGGAGCTCGGCCTTCACTGACCGCCCCGCTTTGAATCAGGTGCATCATGGGAGAGGGCGGGGCGAGCCGCCACCCTAGGGGTCGTGGATCTGTCGACCTCGTACCTGGGCCTCAAGCTGGCGAGTCCGCTCGTGCCGGGAGCCTCGCCGCTCTCCTACGAGCTCGACTCGGTCCTTCGTCTCGAGGACGCCGGCGCCCCCGCGATCGTGATGCACTCGCTCTTCGAGGAGCAGATCGCGGCCGATCCCCTCCGCACGGCGCGAACCCCCGCGGATCCCGTCGGCTACCTGGAGCACCTGAACCGCATCAAGGAGTGTGTTCACGTTCCGGTCATCGCGTCGCTCAACGGCACGACGGACGAAGGCTGGACGTCGTTCGCGAGCCTCATCGAGCAAGCCGGCGCCGACGCCCTCGAATTGAACCTCTACCACCTTTCGACGAACCTCTGGACGAGCGGCGCGACGCTGGAAGCCTACACGCTCGACACGGTGCGCACCGTGCGCTCGCTCGTCTCGATCCCCGTCGCCGTCAAGATCTTCCCGTACTTCTCCTCGATCGCGTCGCTCGCCCGGCAATTCGAGGAGATCGGGGTGAACGGGCTCATCCTCTTCAACCGGACCTACCAGCCGGACATCGACCTCGAGACGCTGGAAGTGAAGCCGGATCTGCGCCTTTCGAGCTCGACCGAGCTGCTCTCGCGCCTCTACTGGGTCGCGATGCTCTGCGGCCGCGTGGACCTATCCCTCGCCGTCACGGGCGGTGTCCACACGGGCGCCGACGCGCTCAAGGCGACCCTCGCCGGAGCCGATGTCGTCCAGATGGTCTCGGCCCTTCTCGACAAGGGCCCCGGGCACCTGGAGGTCGTTCGCACGGAGATGGAGCAGTGGCTCGAGCGCCACGGCCACTCCTCGCTCGAGGAGATCCGGGGCTGCATGAGCCTCGAGCGCCGCGAGGACGCCCGCGCGTTCACTCGAGCCGGCCTCCTGCAGGTCCTCCAGAGAGGAATCCAGCCGCTCTCGTAGGCAGGGGGAGGCGGGCGGCGCGTCAGATCCAGCCACGCCGGAACGCGAGCGCCACGGCCTCGACCTGGCTGTGGACCTCGAGCTTGCGCAGGACGTTCTGGATGTGGTTTCGCACCGTGGCGTGCGACAGGTTCAGCTTCGCCGCGATGTTGAGGGCCGCGTAGCCGTTCGACAGCAGCATGACGATCTCCCGCTCACGCCCGCTGAGCGGAGAGACGGAGATCGGAGGATCCACGGGGGGGAGGCCCGCCGGCTCCCGCACGGCCGACCGTAGCGACGAGACCAGGTTGTCGAGCTCCGGGCCCTCCGTGTCCAGGAAGTGCATGAGCACCGCGAAAGCGGGTCCGCCGGAGGGCAGGGGAACCGCGCGGACGATGAGCTTGACAGCGGCCGAGGACCCTTTCTTCCTCACGTCGAGGAGGAAAGGCCGGACGTCCTCCCCGGCCATGGCCGAGGCGACGACCGGGCACTCCCGCGCGCAGTAGAGGTTTCCGAAGACGTCCCGCCCGGCGAGGACGTCGTAGCACATCTTTCCGAGCACCTCTTCGGAAGTCCACCCCAGGGCCTTTTCCGCACCTTCGTTCCAGAAGACGATACGGTCGTGCCGGTCCATTCCGTATGCCGCAGCTTTCGACTCGGCGATCAGCTCGAGCGCGTCCCTGACGGGCAAGGTGATGGGGGAAGGCATGGAGCCGTATTCTGGCATAAGGAAAGAGCGTTTCAGGAAATCGAGTCGCGTGCGGGATCGAACCGCTCGAAGAGGCGGGCCAGGAGGGAGGCTCCCGCAGCCGCTTCGGCGAAGACCGGCAGTGCGCCGAGAGCCGCCGCGAGGGGCAGGCACCAGAGCCCGAGCGGCTTGAAAGCAAAGAAGATGACGGGTCCGGCGAGGAGAGCGGCCGGGATCAGGGCGACCCCGAGAACGACCGACGTACCGAGAAACGAAATCATTCTCAGGCCTGCCTGCTCGAGACCGACGGCCCGCTTCCTGCCCGCCGGGAACCAGGCCGGAAAGGCAAGGACGGCCGCATTCTGGACGACGAGGGCGGCCACGACGAGGGCCGGCAGGACGACGGCTACGGTCAGCGCGACGGGTACGAGAGCCTCGAGCTGCAGAAAGCGCGCGTAGGCCGGCGGCGGCACGGCGGCAGCTCCCACGAAAGCCGCCCGAACGGCGCGACCCGCCCCGATCGCGAGGGCGATCGAAATTCCGCCCCAGCCGTAGAGCACGGCGACGGCCGCGGGCGCTCCGAGCTCGGCGACGACGAGGCGGCGGCCGGCAAGAGGCCATGTCTTAAGCAGCGTGACGTACTCGAGATCCCCTCGCAGATCGATTCGGGCGCCGAGAGGCGTGATGAGAGCGAGAGACACGGTCACGGCGAGGCACGCCGCGCTTCCGATGGCGGCCACGGCGTCGGCCCTGGGCGTCGCCAGGAAGGCGGACGCCGCGAAAAGTGCGGCCGCGAGGAAGGCCACGATCGCCGCCTGCCGGCGGAGGGTCGTTCGGTTCCACGCGACGAGGTTCTTCCAGACGATCGCGATCTCGGGCCGGCCCCGCGGGGCAAGGGCGAACGGCACGGCGCCGCGACGCCTCTCGGAAGGAAGGGCGTCGAGGCGGCCCGCGTCGCGTCGGGCTCGAAGCGCGGCGCGCCGCGAGGCCTGGGCAAGCGTGGCTTCTTCGAATCGCACGGCCGTGAGGGCCACGCAGGCGTACAGGACTCCCAGGAGGCCGAGGGCGGGCGGCAGCGTGAGAGCGAAGGCGCGGGCGGTCGGCGCGAGGAGGGGACCGAGAATCCATCGGAACGGGGCGAGGAGCGCGAGCGGCGCCGGGCCGAAGGGCCCGGACCGAAGCGCCATGACGAGTCCCCCGAGCGAAAAGGCCCCCCGGAAAGGACCCGAGGCAGCCGAGAAGAAGCCGGCCCCGAACGTCACGAGGAGGATTGCGAGAGCGCCCCCCGAGACGGCGAAGGCGGCGGCTTTCGTGATCCTTCGGGAGGCGGGAGGAAGCTCGTTCCAGCGCGCCTTCGTGAACGCGAGGGCGAGATTGTGGAAATGAATCGCCGTCAGCAGCAGCCAGAGTCCGAGGCCGGTGAGGATCCCGGTGCCGCTTCCGCGACGCCCCGAAAGGATCGTGAGGATGAACGCGCTCACGAGGACCGGAATCTGCGCCTTCAGGAGAGCGTAGTGAAGGAGGGCGCGCCGGGAGACAGGAGCCGGGAAAAGGAACTGGATCTCGGCCTCCGAGAGGCCGAGGGACGGCTCCCCTTTGCGGAAGAGCCAGGCCAGAAGAGCGGCGGCCGCGAGGCCGGCCGCGCCGGCCACGAGGAGGATCTCGTCCAGGTGGCCGGGGAAGGGCGGAGCCTTCGGGCGGCCCGCGCGGGAAGGCCTCAGGAAGACCATGGCGAAGTACGCGGCGCCGACCAGAAAGCCGATCAGGTAACGGGGCTCGCGAAGGCGGCCGAGCCTCTTCCGCAGAGAATTTCGCAGCACTCGCCTCGCGGCGAAGAGCGCGAGCGGGAGGGGCGAGGGCGATGCGCTCACGACGAGCCGGTCACGCGGAGGAAGATCTCCTCGAGCGACGCGTCCCCGCCCGCGTCCGCCCTGATCTCGTCGAGCGTGCCGAGAAGCACCGCCTTCCCGCGAGAGAGCACGAGGACGCGGGAGCAGATCTCTTCCACGAGAGGCAGGAGATGCGAGGACACGATCACGGAGGCGCCGGCCGCCGCCCGCCGCACGATCGTCTGCTTCATCTTCCGGATGCCGCCCGGGTCGATCCCGGTCAGCGGCTCGTCGAAGACGAGGACCTCCGGGTCGTGGAGAAGGCCGCAAGCCACGACGAGCTTCTGCTTCATGCCCCGGGACAGCTCTGCGGGCAGCGCGCGCTCCTTGCCCGTCAGCTCCAGCTCGTCGAGGAGGACGCGCGCGCGAGCGGCGGCGTCCGCTCCCACGCCGTACAGGCGGCCCGTGAACGCGAGGTGGTCCTCGACCGTGAGGTATTCGAAAAGCCGCGGCTCGTCCGGCATGAACGCCAGGCGGCGCCGCGCCTCCACGGGTTGCGCCGCGAGGTCGAACCCGGAGATTCTGATCGTGCCCGCGTTCGGTGGCAGGATCCCCGCCAGGCATCGCAGCGTCGTCGTCTTGCCGGCGCCGTTCGGGCCCACGAGGCCCAGCACCTCGCCCCGCGCGACCTCGAAGCTGAGGCCGTCCACGGCCGTGAGGCTCTGATACGCCTTGACGAGACCCTGGACGGAGATCACGGGCGAGAGTCTCGCACGCCTCGCAGGTCGGCCCGCCGGCCCCCGCGCTAGACTCGACGGCACATGTCCCGTCTCAGCCTTCAGACCGCCGGCGAGTCCCACGGCCCGCTTCTGACGGGTCTCGTCACCGGGCTGCCGGCCGGTCTGAGGATCGACGTCGCCGCGCTGAACGGGGACCTCGCACGCCGGCAGCACGGATACGGGCGCGGCGGCCGGATGAAGATCGAGAAGGACGAGGCCCG
>DATGDV010000262.1:0-5508 GCA_035310685.1 Thermoanaerobaculia bacterium | reverse complement strand
CCGACCCGCTCGGACAGGGAGTCGATCTCGGCGTCCGTAGCCGCCAGCTTCGCCGCCACGTCCTTCCGCTCGGCGGCCAGGTCCACGAGATCGCGCCGGACGGTGAAGAGGCCCTCTCCGGGGACCTCGGTGCCTGCCGCTTCCACGACCGCACCCCGTACGACGACGCCGTCTTTCGTCACGAGCGTCCGCTCGGGATGCATCGCCGCGAGCGCGAGCGCGTCGTCGACGTTCGCGACGACGACGGCGTCGGGCAGCGCCGAGGCCGGCGCTCCCGGGGACTTCGCGGTCAGAAGCTCGCGGGCGATCCCGAGGACGCGCGGGTCCTTGGGCTTCAGCGGGAACGGCGTCTCGGGCAGCGGGTGGACGAACCGCGCCGCGCCGAGCTTTTCCTTGCGCACGGACGCGAGCGCGGCGTCGAGCGCGAAGCGGGCCTCGAGTACGGGCGCTTCGAGGGCCGACCCGAGAGCGGCGTCCAGAGCCTTCTCGAAGCCGGGAGCCGCGTCGAAGTGGTCGGCAAGGACCCCTTTCGGCGCGACGTGCGCGGCCTCGAGCGCGCGGCGCGCGGACTCGCCTCCCGCTTCGCGTGCGGCGAGCGTCGTCTCGAGGGCCGCGGCGCGGACATCCACGGCATGAAGCGCCGCGACGTGGGCCTCGCGCACGGCCTTGAGGGTCGCGAGGCGGTCCTCGGCGGCCCGGCGGCCGTGGCTGGCCGTCTCGAGGTGCCGCCGCGCCTGGTCGAGGCCGGACGCAGCCGCGGCGACGAGAGCGCCGGCATCCGCGAACGCCTTCCGGCGCTCCTCCACGAGCGACGCGGCCCGCATCCTTCGCTCCTCGAGCTTCGCGAGCGCGAAGCCGAGGCGGTCCACCAGAAGGGCCGCCTCGCGCTCGCGGTTCGTGGCCTCGGCCGCGCGGGCTCCCGCGGAAAGCAGGTCGCCCCGCGAGCCCTCGCGGCGCGCCGTCACGTCAGCTTCGCGGGCCGACGCCTCGGCCAGCGCGCGCGCCGCGGCGCCGGCCGCCGCCGTCGCCCCGGCGAGCGCCGCCTCCGCCTCGTCCCGTGCCTTCACGGTGCGGCCCGCTTCCTCGACGAACCGGCTGTGATCGGATTCCGATTCCCGGCGCTGCGCCTCGAGCAGCTCCTGGCGCGCGGCGGCTTCCTCGGCCTCGCGCGCGGCCGCCGCGACGGCGGCCTCGGCGCCGAGGAGGGTTTCTCTCGCTCGCGCGAGCGCGTCGCCCGCCTCGCGGAGGGAGCGCTCGTCCTCGTCGGCGAGGCGGCGGGCTTCCATGACCTCCGCCTCGAGCCGGGCGAGGTCCGCGAGCGCGGCGGCCTCGGCGTCCGTCGCCGCCGCGAGCGCCGCCTGGCCCGCGGCGAACCCGGAGCCGAGGCGGTCCGCGCGCAGCCGCGCGAGCCTCTTCTTCTGCCCGGAGAGCAGCTCGGCCTGCTCCCGCCAGCGCGCGGCGCGCGAGGCCTGCCGCTTCAGCGAGGCGCACGTGCGCTCGATCTCCGAGACGATGTCCGTGAGGCGCAGGAGGTTCCCGCGGGTCTCCTCGAGCTTCACCTCGGCCTGCCGCTTGCGAATCTTGTATTTCGAGACGCCGGCGGCCTCCTCGATCAGCCGGCGGCGGTCCTGCGGCTTCGTCGAGAGGATCAGGTCGATCTTCTGTTGCTCGATGATCGAGTACGCGCGCACGCCGAGGCCCGTGCCGAGCAGGATCTCCTGCACGTCCTTGAGACGCGACCTCTTCCCGTTGAGGACGTAGTCGCTTTCGCCGTCGCGCGTGACGCGCCGCGTGATGACGACCTCGCCGCCCGTGTCGGCCCACTGCTCGCCGCTGCGCGATTCGAGCGTGAGCGCCACCTCCGCCATCCCGAGCGGCCGCCGGTGCGCGGCCCCGTTGAAGATGACGTCTTCCATCGTCGTGCCGCGCAGGCTTTTCGCCGACTGCTCGCCGAGCACCCATTGGACGGCGTCGCAGATGTTGGACTTTCCGGAGCCGTTCGGGCCGACGATCGCCGTGATGCGCGACGGGAGCGTGACCGAGGTCTTGTCCACGAAGGACTTGAAGCCCTGAATCTCGAGTCTTTTCAGTCGGAACATCAGCGCCTTTTCACGAGCAAAGCGGGGCTTCTTCGGCTTCCGACCCTACCACGTGCCCCGGTGGCCCACCACTACATTTTGAGGTGTCGCCGGCCCGGGGACTCAACGGGCTGGGGTTTCACCGTCGATCGGGGCGCCGCGTCGAGGGCTTTCAGAAGGCCCGACCGCGAGCCGACCCCGAGCTTCGAGAAGACGTGCTTGAGGTGATCCTTCACCGTCCACTCGGTGATGAAGAGACGCCGCGCGATCTCCGCGTTGCGAAGGCCCTCGAGCACGGCGCCCACGACGTCGGCCTCGCGGCCCGAGACGCCGCGTGTCGCGAGCCTCTCGCGCACGTCCTCGAGAGAGAGCGCCGACTGGACCTTCAGCGTGAGAACGGCGACGTCGTCCTCCTCCTCGTCCGCGAAGCGGGCGACCGAGGCTTCGAGCGCCCGCCCGTCCGCGAGGACGGCGCACCACTTTTCACCCGCTGCCGCGCCCGCGGCCAGGCGTGCGATCCAGGTTGAAAGCGAGATCTCGCGGCCGTCTCTCGGGACGACGGCGAGCGGACCGCGGGCCGTCAGCAGCGCTCCGGCTGCGCGGTTCGCGTAGAGAACGGAGCCCGACGGCCGGACGAGAAGAATCGGCGTGGACGCCGCCTCGGCCGCGCTCTCCAGCCGGCGGCGGGCCGCCGCGTGAATCTCGGCGGCCGCCGCGCTCTCGAGGAGCTGGGCGAGAAGCGGACGGAAGACCTCGAAGCGCAGGACCTCCGGCTGGGTCCACGGCCGCCGGGGCCGCCGGTGCAGCGTGAGCGCCCCTCGAAGAAGGCCCGCCAGATGGAACTCCACGGCGAGGGATTCCAGCGCCGCCGTGCTCCTCCGGGCCGGGCGCAAGGAACCCGACGTGAACACGCGGCTGCGCAGGGCCCGCCAGCGGAAACGCTGGCCGGAGGGTTCGAACAAATACTCCATCTCGACCGAATCCGGATCGAGGACCGAGCGGACGGTGCCGACGATTCGCGTCAGCGCCGCGGCGTGGCGCCCTCGAAAGGGCGGCCCGTCGAGCGGGGAAACCGGCATGTGTCGCGCTCGATCCTCCGTCTGAATTCTAAGCGCCCCGCGGCCGGAGACCTTCCTGTTCGTTCAATTTGTGTTGATGCCGCCCGGACACCCCGATCTGTGTGGTAGATTGGTGTCTGTACAGGAAACTGTCTCCCATCGGCGGAGGATCCGTTTCATGTTGAGCTTTGAAGTCCGCAAAACGGGCGGTGAATCGGAAGTTCGCAAGGTCCATCGTGATGTCATCCACATTGGCGCTTCGACGGGCAATGATCTCGTTGTGCGCGCCCGAGGCGTGCTCGGCCGGCACGCGCGGATCTCCGTAGCGGGAGAAGAGCTGCGCCTCGAGGTGCTCGGAAGCGCGCCCGGCTCGGACGTGACCCTGAACGGCTCGATCGTCAAGACCGCAGCCCTCGCCGCAGGGGATCGGATCGCAATCGGCGAGGCCACGATCACCCTCCTGAACGGGCCGGCTCCGAATCCGAACAGGATCGCGGCACCTCCTCCCCGCGGGCGCGACGCGCTCTCGCTCGCGGCGGCGGCGCTCGCGCCCGTCCTGCCGGGTCCCGCGGCGGCTCCGGCGAACACGTCGGCGGCGGTCGCGCCGCGGGCGGCCACGGTTCCAAACGGTCGTCTCTCGGCGCCTCTGGTCGACACGCCGCATCGGGGGGAGGAGCGATCCTCGAGGGATCCGTGGCCGGGCTTCTACAAGAGGCTCCACCGGCCAGTCCCCTTCGAGGAGCTGCTCCAGGAAGTGACGGCCTACATCGCGTCTGTCACGCCCCTGCACAGCCTCGCGTTCGTGTCCCTGCTTCCGCCGAACGAAGGCGAGGCGATCGCGGCGCTCTGGAAGGGAACGCTTCCGCGCCTGTCGGCCCGGAGTCTCGCGGAGGCGCGCGAGAAGATCGCCCCGTGGGACCTCACCGAGTCGGGCGCGCGGCTGCGGGCGTTTCCGGTTCCGCGGCCCGGCGGCGAGAGCGTCGGCCTTCTTCTCGTTCCCGCGGAGACCGTTTCCGATCCGGCCCTTTCCGATTTCGTCGCGCACGCGGCGGCAGCCGTCGGGTTCGTCCACGGCGAAAGGAGCGAGGCGGCGTTCGGCGAGCGCGGCGCGTCGCTCGCGCCGCCTCCGTTCGCGGTGCCGCTCGAGGATCCGCTCGCTCTTCTCGTCGGCGGATCGCTGGTGCTGTCGAATCTCAAGGCGTCTCTCTCGCGCGTCGCGGCGGCGCGCGCGCCGATCCTCCTCGTGGGGGACGTCGGCAGCGGAAAGACGCTCGTGGCCGAGACGCTCCATGCTCTTTCGCCGCGGCGCTCACGCCCGCTCGTGCGCGTTTCGGCGACCGCTGCCAACCCTCAGGCCCTGGAGGAGGATCTGCTCGGAACCCCCTCCGTGGGCGATCGGCGACGCCGGGTGGGCCGGCTCTTCGAGGCGGACGGGGGCACTCTGCTCGTCGAGGAAGTGGGCGACCTGCCCTCTCAGACGCAGGCGCTGCTCTTCCGGCTGCTCGAAGCGCGCGAGGTGACGGCGCCCGGCGGACGGACCGTGCCCGTCGACGTGCGCGTCATCGGGACGACCTCGCGTCCTCTCACGCGCGCCGTGGAGGACGGCGCCTTTCGCGACGACCTCTACTTCCGCCTCTCCGCGCTCACGCTGCGCCTGCCGCCGCTCAAGGATCGAAAGGAAGACATCCCGGCCCTTCTCGACGCGCTCGCGGTCCGACACGGGGGCCCGGCGGCGGAGCACTTCGACGTCGAGGCGATGAACGCGCTCCTCAACTACCAGTATCCCGGCAACGTGCGCGAGCTCGAGAACGAGGTGCGGCGCCTTGCCGCCCAGATCGGGTCCGGGGCCATCACGCTGGCCGACCTCGACCAGAAGTTCTCGGGCGAGCACGTCGAGCTCGCGCTCAAGGAAAGCGACGACCTCAAGGAGATCGTCGAGAAGGTGGAGCGCCAGGTCATCGAGCGCGTCATGCGCAAGGTGCGGGGAAACCAGTCTCTCGGCGCGCGACTCCTGAACATCTCGCGGGGAAGCCTCATCGCGAAGATGAAGGAGTACGACGTCAAGGACTTTCGTTACTTGAAGAGAGGAGACTAGTCGAACTCCAGCACGGGGGTCCGGGGGGCGCCCGAAGGTGAGCCCCACGGGAGCACTTCCGGTACCTCAAGCGGGGAGATTAGTCGAGCTGCCGTCCGGGCGGTCCAGGGTCGCGCGCGGTTTCCCGATTGAGACTGGATCTCGTACGGGTTAGTCTCCCCCGGACCTTCGGGGAGGCTTCATGAGGATTCCGTCGCTCGTCGCTCGAATCGTGCGCGCCTGCGCGAAGCTCGCTCTGCTTTTCACCCTTCTGATCTCTCGTTGGTCGCCTGCGCAG
>DATGDV010000261.1:0-5195 GCA_035310685.1 Thermoanaerobaculia bacterium | reverse complement strand
CGCTTGTCCTTTGAAGGGTGAATGGGCCTGCAGGATCTCCTGATCTTTCCGGTGCTCCGTCGCGAGGCGTGCGCCCTCGCCCGCCGCCACGTCCATGCGGTATCTCGCGAGCGTCTCTCTGGGGTCGCCGAGCGCCTTGGCGCGGCCGCCCTCGAGGTAAAGCACGCGGTCGCACAGCTCCTCGACGAGGACGAGCGAGTGCGAGACGAAGAAGATGGTCTTGCCGCGCCGCGAGAACTCCGCGATCGTGTCGAGGCAGCGGTGCGCGAAGGCTTCGTCGCCGACCGCGAGCACCTCGTCCACGACGAGGATGTCCGGGTCGACGTGCACGGCCACCGCGAAGCCGAGGCGCACGTACATGCCCGACGAGTACGTCTTCACGGGCTCGTCGATGAAGTCCTCGAGGCCCGAGAACGCGATGATCTCGGGCAGCTTGCGCTCGATCTCCCGGCGCGTGAGACCCAGCATGACGCCGTTGATGACGACGTTCTCGCGCCCCGAGATCTCCGGGTGGAAGCCCGCGCCGAGCTCGATGAGCGCCGAGACCTTTCCATCCACGGCGATCCGCCCGGAGGTGGGCTTGAAGAGGCCGGCCACCAGCTTCAGGAGCGTGGACTTGCCGCCGCCGTTCGGCCCCACGACGCCGAAGGTCTCGCCGCGCGCGACCGTGAAGGAGACGTCCGAGAGCGCGGCCACGACCTCCGACGGGGCGAGCGCCGACGCGAGCGAACGCCCGAGAAGAGCCGACTTGAGCGTCCCGAACGCGCGCGTGCGTCCCCACTTGAGGTAGTTCTTCGACAACCCCTCGGCCACGACGGCCGGCGCGGCCTTCACACGGCCTCCGGGAACGAATCGCGCAGCCGGTCGAAAAGCGCGTATCCGAGGAGGAACGAGGCGCACGCGATCGCGAGAAGGAGGCCCCACCGGGACGGTGCGATCCACCGCGCGTAGAAGAGCGCGTCATGCCACCCGTCGAAGAAGGGCGCTGCCGGATTGAGGAGCAGGAGCGCGCGCACGCGCTCCTGCTTGATGTCGTTGAGGGTGTACAGGACCGGCGTCGCGAAGAACCAGAGCGACAGCGCCGTCGCGAGGAGATCCTTCACGTCGCGGAAATGGACCGTGAGCGCGGCGAGGAGGAGACCGGCTCCCGCGACGAAGATCCCTTCGAGAACGAAGAGCGGCACGGCCTGAACGAGCGGCCAGCCGAGCGGGATCGACGGACCGAAGACGCCGAATGCGCCGAGGACGAGGCCCGCGAGGAGAACCGGCAGGGCGAAGACGAAATGAAGGCCCTGAGCGAGGACCGCGACGAGCGGCAGCACCTCGGCCGGAAAGAGGATCTTCCTGAGGAGCGCCCCGTGCGTCGTCAGCGAGGCCGCCGCGTCCGTGAGGGACGACGACAGCCAGTTCCACGGCAGAAGGCCGGTGAAGAGGAAGAGCGCGTAGGGCGACGTCTCGGGGCCGCGGCCCGTGAAGATGACGGCGAAGACGATCGCGTAGACCGCGAGCATCAGGAGCGGGTTCAGAAGCGACCAGAAAAACCCCAGGACGCTGCCGCGATAGCGGGCCTTCAGCTCGCGGGCGACGAGGACGTAGGCGAGCGCGCGGTGGCGCCACAGGCCGGCGAGGTTATTCAGCACGCGGCGTCCATCCCGACGCGGGCATCATACGTAGGATGACGCCCGTGGGCGCCCGCGTGATCGCCGAGTCCGTGACGAAGTCGTACGGCGGAGGAGGCGGAGCGGCCGGAGTGGACGCGCTTCTCGGCGTCTCGCTCGCGCTCGAGCCCGGCAGCTTCACGGCTCTCCTCGGCCCTTCGGGCTGCGGCAAGTCGACGCTCCTGAACCTCCTCGGCGGCCTCGACCGCCCGACCGCCGGCCGGATCCTCGTGGACGGGAAGGACCTCGCGGCGATGTCCGAGGACGGACGCGACGCGTATCGGCGGAAGACGGCGGCCACGGTGTTCCAGTTCTTCAATCTCCTTCCCACGATGACGGCTCTCGAGAACGTCGCGTTGCCGCTCCTCCTCGAGGGCGTTTCCCTCGCCGACGCGGAGACGCGCGCGGCGCGCGGGCTCGCGGACGTCGGCCTCGCGGACAAGGAGCGCGCCTACCCGTACGAGCTTTCCGGCGGGCAGATGCAGCGTGTCGCCGTGGCGCGCGCGCTCGCGAACGAGCCTGCGCTCCTTCTCGCGGACGAGCCGACGGGCAATCTCGATTCGAAGACGGGCGAGCAGGTCCTGGCGCTCGTCTCGGACCTCGTGAAGGAGCGTGGCATCACCGTCGTCATGGCCACGCACTCGGCGGAGGCCGCGGCGCACGCGTCGCGCATTCTCCTGCTCCGGGACGGACGGCTCGAGAAGTGACCGGCTTTTCGTCGCTGATAAGCCCCCTCGTCCTCCGGCCCGCCGCAAAGGACCGGCTCCGGTTTCTCCTCACGGTCTCGGGCATCGCCGTCGGCGTCGCGACGATCGCCGCGATCCGCCTCGCGAACGCGTCGGTCCTGTCGTCCTTCTCCGACACCGTGGACTTCGTCGCCGGGAAGGCCGGGATCACGGTGCTCGCGGACGGCCCGGGCATTCCCGAAGCCGCGCTGGAGCGCCTCGCCTGGCTCCGCCGCGCGGGCGCGACGCTCGCGCCCGCGATTTCCGAGACGGCCGCGGCGGGCGCCGCCGACGGCGAGGTCGTCGAGGTCCTCGGCATCGACCCGCTCGCGGAGGGGGGCGCAAGGGAATACAGATTTGCTCCCTCTCAGGACGATTCGACGGAGCGCACGAGCTACAGTGGGGCTCACCCACCGCTGTCTTTCTTAGAAGGTGAAAAAGGCAAAGAGCGCGCCGCGGCGTCGGATCACGGCGGCGCCGACGCACGCCGAGAGCAGATTCCCCCTTCCAAGCACGCGAGCGAAGCGAACGGCGCCCCTTCATCCTCTGCTCCATCAAAGCAGGAAGCGGACGGGTCCGAGGCAAATCTCTTTTCCATCTTCGAAAAGAATTCGATCCTCGTCACATCTGTATTCGCAAAAAGAAATTCTCTTCAACCCGGGAGTTCGCTGCGCCTCGTCACGAACGGCGTGGAGCGCACGTTCCGAGTCGCCGCCGTGTTGCGGCCCACGGGCGCCGCGCGGGCGGCCTCCGGCTCGATCGTGTTCATGGATCTCGCGGTCGCGCAGGAGGCGTTCGGAAAGGTCGGCCGCCTCGACCGCATCGACGTCGTCCTGCCGGCCGGGATTTCGGAAGACGGACGTGCGCGTTTCGAGGAGGAGATCCGCGCCTCGCTGCCTCCGGGCACGACGGCGGGGCGCCCGGAGAGGCGCACGGAGACCGTCGATCGCCTCGTGCGCGCGTTTCGCGTGAACCTTTCCGCCCTCGGCCTGGTCGCTCTCCTCGTGGGGATGTACTTCGTCTACAACACGCTCTCGATCTCGGTCCTGAGGCGACGCACGGACATCGGCACGGTCCGGGCTCTCGGAGCCTCGAAGCGGTCCGTGTTCGCGGTGTTCCTCGCCGAGGGTCTCGCGCTCGGAGTCCTCGGAAGCGCGGGCGGCGTGGCACTCGGCGCGGGTCTCGCGGAAGGCGCGCTGCTCCTGGTCGGCGGCACCGCCACGGAGCTCTACCTTCCCTCGGCCCATCCCGTTCTCCGCCTCGACCTTCGCGTGCTGCTCTTCTCGTTCACGGTCGGCGTCGTCTCGTCCGTCCTGTCGGCTCTCGCTCCCGCGCTCGAGGCCGCCGGCGTCGAGCCCGCGGCGACGATGCGCCACGGATCGATCGAGGCGGCGCGACGCCGAAGGACGCGCCCACTCGCGCTCGCGGGCGCGGCCCTGCTCGTCCTCGCGTTCCTGGCGACGCGGCCGGGACCCGTGAACGGCCTGCCTCTTTTCGGATTCGTCTCGGTCTTCCTGATCGTCTCGGGCGTATCGCTGCTGGCGCCCGCGGCCGTGACGTTCGCCGCCGCGCGCCTGGACCGGCCGGCTCTGCGCTTTTTCGGCGTGGAAGCGCGGCTCGCGCGCGCGAACCTCACGGGCAGCCTCTCGCGCACGTCGGTCGCCGTGGCCGCGCTCACGATGGCTCTCGCGATGATGGTCTCGATCGCGATCATGGTCGGCTCTTTCCGCACGACCGTCGCGACCTGGGTCGGACAGACGCTCGCCTCGGATCTCTTCCTGTCGCCGGCGAGCGGAAGGTCCGGGCCGTCTTTCGGCCGGATCCCGGACGAGGCGATCGAGCTCGTGCGCGCGGTGCCGGGCGTTGACGACGTCGACCCCTTCCTCGCCTTCCCGGCCACGCGCGACGGAGTGCCGTTCACCGTGGGCTCGGGGGTCTTTTCCTTCGTCGCGAAGCACGGGAACCTTCCTCTCGTGGACGGGCGCGACACGAAAAAGGTCTTCACGGAAGCCCTCGGAAAGGACGAGGCGATGATCTCCGAGCCGTTCGCGGAGAAATTCCACGTGAAGGCGGGCGAGCTCGTGGAGCTCCCGACCGACCACGGGCCCGTGCGGGTGAGGGTCGCCGGGATCTACACGGACTACTCGAACGACCGCGGCACGGTCACGCTCGACCGCGCGCAGTTCCAGAGGCTCTGGCCCCTGACCGGCGCCGTGAGCGTTGCCGTGACGCTGAAGGACGGAGTCTCGCCCGAGGAAGGCGCGCGCCGCATCGCGGCGGCCTTGCGCGGGCGCTTCGCTCTGAGGGTTCGGACGAACGCGACGCTCCGGAAAATCGTCCTCAGGATCTTCGACCGCACGTTCGCCGTCACGTACGCGCTCGAGGCGGTCGCGCTCGCCGTCGCGGTGCTCGGCGTCTTCAACACGCTCGTCGCCCTCGTGCTGGAGCGGCGGCGCGAGATCGGGCTCCTGCGCGTCCTCGGCGCGTCGGCGCGGCGCGTCGCGGCGGCGGTGCGATACGAGGCGATCGCCATCGGCGCGCTCGGAGCGGCGCTCGGGCTCGGGGCGGGCGCGGCGATGTCGCTCGTCCTCGTCCACGTCGTCAACCGGCAGTCGTTCGGCTGGACGATCGCGATGAGGTGGCCGGTCGGGTTCCTGGCGGCGGCGCTCGCGGGGATCCTCGCGACGACGCTCCTCGCGGCCGCGCACCCGGCGCGGCTCGCGGCCGCGACGGACGCGGCGGCGGCGCTCAAGGAGGAATGATGCGGCGCTCCCTGGCTCCGCTCCTCGCGCTCCTTCCGCTCGCGGCCCTC
>DATGDV010000260.1:0-2295 GCA_035310685.1 Thermoanaerobaculia bacterium | reverse complement strand
CTCGCTGAAGGGTGCGACAATCCAGCCCGCGACGAAGGACGGAGTGAAGGTGAAGATGTGGAAGACGTTCCCGATCACCGTGAAGCCCTAGTCCTGCCGAAAGGGAATTTCGAGGAGAACGCATGAGCCTTTCCGACGAACAGAGGAAGTTCTACGAAAACACGCTCAAGGTGACGAAGGTCGAGATCGACCAGCTCGAGTCGGAGATCCAGGCCGAGCTCGCGAAAGTCAAGGAACGGCTCGCGGACCTCCAGAACGCGCAGAAGGCGGCGCGCCAGATGTACGGAGCGGCGTGCCTCCGGCTCGGAATTTCGAACGACCTCGAGGAAGCCGAGGAACCCTGAGCCGCGTCTTCGGTCTTCTCTCCCTCGGTCTCGCGCTTCTCGCTCCTCCGGCCTCGACCCGATCTCCGGCGCCGCCCCGACGCGTCGTCGCTCTCGCTCCCTCCGCGGCCGAGATCCTGTTTGCGCTCGGAGCGGCGCCGCGCGTCGTCGGCGTTTCCGATTTCGCGGCGGATCTCCCCGAATCCGCCGGAAAGACGCGCGTCGGAGGTTTCGCGCCGGATCTCGAGCGCGTGGTCTCCCTCGCGCCGGATCTCGTCGTCGTCTCGAAGGACGGGACCGACCGCGCCGCGTACGAGAAGCTCGAGGCGCTCGGGTTCCCGGTCGTCGTGACGAGCGGGACGACGCTCGCCGGCATTCTCGAGGACATCGCCCGCGTGGGGCACGCCCTCGGCGAGGACGAGCGTGCGAGCGCTCTCGTCCTCGCCCTCGAGAAACGCATCGCGGCGGCCGAGGCTCTCGGCCACGCCCATCCGGGGACGCGCGCCCTCGCCCTCATCTGGGCGGATCCGCCGGTCGTCGCCGGCGCGGGCACGTTCATCGGGGACGTCGTCCGGCGCGCGGGATTCACGAACGTCGTGCCGGAGTCCGCGGGCGACTGGCCACGCGTCTCGTTCGAGACGCTCGCCTCGTGGAACCCCGATCTCGTGATCCGCCCCGAAACCCCGGAAAACGCCGAGGCGTTCGCGCGCGCGTTCGCCGACGCGCGCTGGCGTCTCGTCAAGGCGGTGAGCGCCGGCCGCGTCGTCGTGCTGCCCGGGAGCCTCCTCGAGCGGCCGGGGCCGCGACTCGTCGAGGCGCTCGAGCGCCTCGCGGCGGTGCGCGTGCCGTGACGTCACGCCGCCCGGCGCTCGTCTGGGGGATCGTTCTCCTCGGCGTGCTGGCCGCCGCGCTCCTCGCGTCGCTCCTTCTCGGGAGCGTCCCGCTCGGACCCGGTGCCGTGCTCCGGGCGCTCTTCGGGGACGGCGACGCCTCGACCGTCTCGATCGTGCGCGACCTCCGGCTTCCCCGCGCGCTTCTCGCCGTGCTGGTGGGCGGCGCGCTCGCGCTCTCGGGCGCCGCGCTCCAGGCGCTGCTCGGGAACCCTCTCGCCGACCCGTATCTCCTCGGCGTGTCCGGCGGCGCCGCGTGCGGAACGCTCGTGGGCTCGCTCCTCGGCCTCGGAGCCTCGGCCGGAGTGCGCTCCGGCCTCTTCGGCTCCCTGGCCTTGCCCCTCGCCGCGTTCCTCGGCGCCCTCGCGGCGGTGCTCGTCGTGGGTCTGGGGGCTTCCGCCGGAGGCCGGCTGGATCGCGGCCGTCTGCTTCTTTCGGGCGTCGTGGTGAACGCGCTCGCCTCGGCCGTGCTGCTTTTCCTCCTCTCCTTCGGCGACGCGTCGCGCTCGCGGACGTTCGTCTTCTGGATGCTCGGCTCGCTCGCGGGCGCGACCCCGGGCGCGATTCTGGCGCTGACGGTCTACACGGCGCTCGGCCTCGCGCTCCTCCTGCCGCTCGCTCGCGCCTTCGACGCGCTCACGCTCGGAGAGGAGACCGCCGCGACGCTCGGGATTCGGGTCGAGACCGCCAAGCGCACGGCCTATCTGGCCGCCTCGCTCCTCGCCGCGGCGGCCGTGGCGTACGCCGGAATCATCGGGTTCGTGGGCCTCCTCGTGCCGCACGCCGTGCGCCGCGTCGCGCGCTCGCATCGCGCCCTGCTCCTTCTCTCCTTCCTGGGCGGCGCCCTGCTCCTCGTCGTCTCGGATGTCGCCGCGCGCTCTCTCTTTTCTCCCGCGGAGATCTCGGTGGGCGCCATCACGGCGCTCCTCGGGGCCCCCGCGTTTCTCCTCCTCCTGAGAGCGCGGCCATGACCGCGCCGCTCGCCGTGGAAGGGCTCGCGGCCGGCTACGGCGCGCGCGACGTCCTCGAGGACGTGCCGCGGTCGTTCGAGGCGGGCCGCGTCACCGCGCTGCTGGGCGAGA
>DATGDV010000259.1:0-11286 GCA_035310685.1 Thermoanaerobaculia bacterium | reverse complement strand
ATCGTGATGCAGGAAGTCTCGCGAGAGCGTTGGGTGGAGATCCCGGGACCGGTGCGCGACATCTATCGTCTCTGGCGCCCGACCCCGATGTGCCGCGCGTTGCGTCTCGAGAAGGATCTCGACACGCCGGCGCACATCTATTACAAGAACGAGAGCGTCAGCCCCGTCGGCTCGCACAAGCCGAACACCGCGGTCGCGCAGGCCTTCTACAACAAGGAAGCGGGAACCAGGGCGCTCACCACCGAGACCGGCGCGGGACAATGGGGTTCGGCGCTGGCGATGGCATGCAGCTTTTTCGGACTGGACCTCGAGGTCTTCATGGTGAAGGTCTCGTACCACCAGAAGCCGTACCGCCGGCACATCATGGAGAACTTCGGCGCGCAGGGCTTCGCGAGCCCGACGGACCGCACGCAGTTCGGCCGGAAGGTCCTCGCCGAGACGCACGACTCGCCCGGCTCGCTCGGGATCGCGATCTCCGAGGCCGTCGAGGTGGCTGCGACGAGCGGCGGGGTGAAGAAGTACAGCCTTGGCTCGGTCCTGGGCCACGTCCTCATGCACCAGACCGTCATCGGGCTGGAGGCTCTCGAGCAGATGGAGATGGCAGGGGAGTATCCGGACGTCGTGATCGGGTGCGCGGGCGGCGGCTCGAACTTCGCGGGCTTCGCGTTCCCGTTCGTGCACTGCAACCTCACGCAGGGGAGGAAGACGCGCGTCGTCGCCGTCGAGCCCGCGTCCTGCCCGACGCTCACGAAAGGGCGGTACACGTTCGACTACGGGGACACGGCCGCGATGGCGCCCATCGTCAAGATGTACACGCTCGGGCACACGTTCGTCCCGCCGGGAATCCACGCGGGCGGGCTGCGCTATCACGGGATGGCGCCTCTGGTGAGCGCGCTCGTGGCCCACGGCGACGTCGAGGCCCGCTCGGCCAGGCAGAACGAGACGTTCGACGCCGCGGTCCAGTTCTCTAAGGCGGAAGGGATCATCCCGGCGCCCGAGTCCGCGCACGCGATCCGCGCCGCGATCGACGAGGCTCTGCGTTGCAAGGAGACGGGCGAGAAGAAGGTCATCGCCTTCAACCTCTCCGGTCACGGCCACTTCGACATGACCGCGTACCAGAGCTACCACGCCGGGCACCTCCGGGACTTCGAGTATCCCGACCACGCGGTCGAAGAGGCGATGACGCACCTCCCGAAGGTGCCGGCGGCGGGCTGAAACTTTCCCGGCCCGGGCGCGTTCGATGCATATGATTCGCGAGCCCATGCGAACAGGTGCGTTCGCCCTCGCCGGTCTCGCCGGGGCCGGACTGCTGGCCACGCTCCTCCCTCTCTACGACGCCCCGCAGCCGCGGGGCCTGAACGTGACGCGGGGCCGCGTCCGCCAGATCGCCGACGCCGAGGCCCGGCAGTGGGCAATCCCGGTCGACAGGTCCTTCGTCGTCACGACGCTCGAGGACTCGTCTCTCCTGGAGAAGGAGCTGCGCGACAAGCCCGACCTCAGGCGCCGCGCGGACGCCGACCCGGTCCTCGGGCCGCGGCTCGTGGGCTTCCACGTGACCTACTGGCGCCCCGGCGCCGAGAAGAACCCCCCTTACGGCTACGTCACCGTCTCGCGAACGGGCGAGGTCCTCGCCGCGCGGCGCCTTGCCCGGAACGAGGAGACGGGAGCCGCGCCGAAGGCGGACGAGCTCAAGGCGAGGGCGGACGCCTTCGTCACGGCGCGCACGTTCCCGGGAGCTCCCGCCCCGGTCTACGAGGACGTCCGTCCGACCGTTCTGAGGTCGCGCACGGACCACGTCTTCCGCTACAAGGTGCCGTCGTCGTTCCCGACCGGCGACGTCGTCAGCTACCTGACCGTGTCCTTCACGGGGGATCGGGCCGCCGGCTACGAGCTCGTCGAGGAGTACCGGGACGGCCGCCGCTTCGAGTACGACGCGAACGTCGGCGCGACGTTCCTGAGGTTCGCCGGGATCTTCACGCTACTCTTCATTCTCCTCGCGATCTTCCTGAGGAAGTACCACGCGGGCGAGGTCGGGGTCGGGACGGCCGCCGTCCTGTTCGCGGTCGCGATCGTCCTGTGCCTCGTGGGCTCGGCGCTCACCGCGGGCTGGGCCGCGACCGGAACGACGCTCGGAAGCGCCGACATGCGCACGAACACGCTCGCGGTCGCCGGCTTCAAGCTCCTCTTCTACGACATCCCGCTGTCGCTCCTCGTCTTCCTCGCCTGGTCCGTCGGCGAGAGCGTCGCGCGAGAGCGGTGGGGCGAGCGCCTGGCGTCGTTCGACGCCATCCTCAGGCGCGACCCGCTCAATGCGACGGTCGGCGGCTCGCTTCTTTCGGGCCTTCTCGCGTCGCCGGCCGTGGCCGCGGCGGCGCTTCTCGTCCCCGCGCTCCCGCTGAAGTCGGGCGCCGTCTGGTCGCGCCTCGGCAGAGGGGCCACCGAGGCGCTGAACGCCGTCGCGGGACCTCTCTCCGTCGTCCTCTCGACGACGCTCGACGCACTCGTCTTCGCGTGCGTCGGGCTCCTCTTTCTTCTCGCGACCTTCCACCGCAAGCGCCTCCTCGCGCCCGGCGTCGTCCTCGCGGCCGGTTTCGGCGTTCTGATGGGCATCGTCCCGCCTCCCGTCGGACCGCTCGGACCGGCGCTGGCCGTGGGCTTCGGCGGGATCGCGGCCGTCCTCCTCGTCTTCGCGGCGTCCGACCTGCTCGGCGCCGCGACGGCGGCTTTCGGCGGAGGACTGCTCGGCAGCCTGCTCCCGCTCGTCGTCGCCGTATCCGGCCCGGCGCGAACGGAGCCGCTCCTCGCGCTCGGCCTCCCGCTCGCCGGAATCGCGCTCCTCGCGGCCGCCGGCCTCGCGACGCGCCGGTCGATCGCCTACGCGTACGAGGACCTCGCGCCGCACGTGAAGCGCATCGTCGAGCGCGAGCGCATCAAGGCCGAGATCGACGCCGCGAATCGCATCCAGGCCGCGCTCCTGCCGTCCGTGCATCCCGAGCTGGAGAACGCGTCCGTGGTCTCGCACTACCGGGCCGCGACGGAGATCGGCGGCGATTACTTCGATTTCCTGCCGCTCGACGGGGGACGGCTCGGGCTCGCGTTCGGCGACGTGGCCGGGCACGGTCTGACGAGCGGCATCGTGATGGCGATGACGAAGGCGGCGCTCCTCGTTCAGGTGCGGCACGACGCGTCGCCCGTCCGCGTCCTCGAGGTCCTGAACGACATCGTCATGAAGACGGCGCCGAAGCGCATGCTCATGACGTTCTTCTACGGCGTCCTCGATCCCGCGAGCTCGACGCTCCGGTTCGCGTCCGCCGGCCATCTCGACCCCTACGTCTTCCGCGCGCGCGAGAAGAGGCTCGAGCTGCTGTCGTCGTGGGGATTTCCGCTCGGCGTGAGGCGGCGCGAGCCGTTCCGGGAGTTCGAAGTCCGGTTCGATCCCGGCGACCGGCTCGTCCTCTACAGCGACGGCCTCATCGAAGCGCTCAACGACGAGGGCGAGCCGTTCGGCTTCGAGCGGTTCGAGGGCGTGATCCTCTCGCGCGGCGCCAGGGGCGCGGACGTCCTCAAGCAGGCGCTCCTCGAGTCCGTGAAGAGTTTCACGCGAAACCGCCCGCCCGAGGACGATCAGACGCTCGTCGTCGTCTCGTTCGAGGACCGCCAGGTCGTCGCGCTGCGCGCGAGCTGAGGCTAGAATGCGGGGCTGACCGCAAATTCTGTTCATTCCTCAAAGGAGATTCCATGAAGAGAGTTCTCTTGAACGTCCTCGCAGGCGCCGCCTTGGCTGCGGCTCCGGCGCTCGCCCAGTTCGAAGGCGAGGTCGACATGAAGATCACGAGCCAGGGCATGACGGGCACCGGCAAGGCGTTCGTGTCGCGGGCAGGCTCGCGGACCGAGATCGACATGCAGTCGGAGCGGATGCCGATACACATGGTCTCGCTCGTGAAGTTCGCGAATCCGGACGTCGTCTATCTGATCAACGACAAGGCGAAGACCTACACCGAGATGGACGTGAAGAAGGTGCGCGAGTCGGCGTCGAAGATGAAGGCGGAGAAGGAGCCCTACACGGTCAAGGTTCTGGGCTCCGAGAGGATGCTCGGCTATTCCACGAAGCATGTCCTCCTCACCCGCCCGAGCGATCGGTCGGAAATGGAGCTCTGGACGACGAAGGACATCCTCGGCCTGAACTACGAGGCCGTGCGCGGGCTCATGCGCCGCGGCTCGAGCCAGGAAGACAGCTCGTTCCTGAAGGCTCTCCGGGACGCGTCGGCCGACGGCTTCTTCGTGAAGATGATCACGCGCGAAAAGGGCAAGCCCGAGGCGTTGACGACGATGGAGCTCACGAAAGCCGAGAAGAAGTCGCTCCCGGCCTCGCTGTTCGAGATCCCGCCGGGCTACACGAAGCAGGAAGGGATGATGGGCGCGGCCGGGGTCGTCTCGCCGGAGGCGGCCGAGCAGATGCGCAAGGCGATGGAGAACATGACGCCCGAGCAGCGCAGGCAGGTCGAGGAGATGATGAAGAAGCAGCAGGGACACTGAGCTCGAGCGGCCCCTAGGCTCGCTCGGCCGCGGCGCTGACTCCCTTCTGGTGCAGCAGGACGAGCGAGCCCGTGAGGGCGACGATGAGGACCGTGAGGATGCCGAGCTCCAGCGCGAAATGCTGGAAGGTGGCGGCTGATTCCTCCTTCAGCTCGCTGAACTGCGCCGTGAGAAGCAGCACGCGCCGGATCGCCGCGATGAGGCCGACGAGGAGAAACGGCTCCGGCACGACCCGGTGCTCGCGGAACGAGACCTGGAGCGTGTACAGGAGCTCCACGATGAGCAGGACGAGGAGGCTCTGGTCGAGAAGCGAGACGATCGAGCTCGGCAGGGAGCCCGCCGCGACGCTCTTCACGAATGCGATCAGGCTGAGGACGAGAAGGAGCGCCGCGCTCGAGCCGAGGAGAACGCCGAGGCCCACGTAGACGACGTCCTCCACGAGCGTGAAGGCGCGGGCGATGAAGTTGCGGGTTCCTTTCGGATTCGATGCGTCCATTCCAATTTCACCCTCACGTCGTCGCGTGGCTCCCGGAGAGGCGACCCGTCAGCTCGCCTCCGCGGACTGGAGCGAGGGGGCGGTTGCCTCCGCGGCCAGGAAGTCCACCGTGCCGGCGATGACGTCGGGGGCCCGGAGGATGCGGTGGTGCCCGACGCCGCGGAGCGGGACGAGGCGCGCATTCGGCCACGCCGCCGCGATCGCGCTTCCCTCGCGAAAGGGGACCTTCTTGTCCCTCTCGTCGTGATAGACGAGAAGCCGGGCCGTCATCGCGTGCGCGAACGAAGCCACCGAAATGTCGCTCCAGCGGATGCCGTAGCGCGCCAAGAGCCTTCTTTTCATGAAGTCGCAGCCTTCTTCCGGCATGCCCAGGCACCGCCCGAAGCGACGGGGGTAGTTCTCCGGCGTGGCCGCCGGCGCGAGGAACACGGCATGGAGAAAGCGAGCGCCGTCGCGCGCGGCGAGCGCCGCCGCGGTCGCTCCGGCTGAATGCCCCACGACGCCGAGCGGGTCGACCGCCGCGGCGACGGCGCGGACCGACTGTGCGATCTCCGGGAGCGAGCAGAGAGTCCGGTCCGAGCTGCCGTGCCCGGGAGCATCGAAAGCCACGACCGAAAAGCCGGCGGCGGTCAGCGGGGCGACAAAATGTGCGAGGCGTCCCGCATGGCCTCCCCATCCGTGGACGAGAAGGATGGCGGGTCCGCTCCCCCATTTCCAGGTCGCGAGGCGGCCGGTCGGGCCGTCCAGGTGAGAGAACGCGCCGCGGTCGAGAACGTCGCGCTCGAAGCGCGTTCGGGCGGAGCGGGGAGGCGTCCGGAAGAGCGTTTCCGCCCGCTCGGCGGCGAACGAGGGCGCGAGCCGCCCGAAGAGTCCGAAGACGCCCTTGAGCACGCCTTTTCCCATTCGCCGCAGCCGGCTGCGCCCGTGCAACCTGACGACCTGCGGCGTGGAAGAGTTTCCTTTCGCGCCTCTCACGCCACGGACTAATGCCAATTCCGGGCCAGCGTCGCGGAGACTCGCTCCCGGCGGCGGCTGGTCGCCTTTTTCGGTGATGATCCTTCGGAGGCTTTCTTGAGACCCGAGCCCGTCCGTCTCGATCCGACCCGGCGGCGCACGATCCTCGCCGCCGTCATGCTCGGCACGATCCTCGGTCCGATCGACGCGAGCATCGTCAACGTCGTTCTTCCGACGATCGCGCGCTCGTTCTCGGCCAGCCTCGCGGCGGCGCAGTGGGTTCCGATGATCTATCTCGTGACGGCGGGAAGCCTCATCCTCTTCTTCGGGAGGCTCGGAGACATCTGGGGCTACCGTCGCGTGTTCCTCGCCGGCCTTCTCGGCTTCGTGGCTGCGTCGGTGCTCTGCGCGGCGGCTCCCTCCATGCACGCGCTCGTCGGTTTCCGCGCGCTGCAGGGTCTCGCGGCCGGAATGATGACCTCGGTCCCGCTCGCCATCCTGACGGGGACGTTCCCGCCCGCCGACCGGGGACGCGTCATCGGGATCTTCGCCGGCGGCATCTCGGTCGGCCTCGCGGTCGGGCCGAGCCTCGGGGGCTTCCTCGCGGCGGCCTTCGGCTGGCGAGCCGCCTTTCTCGTGAACCTGCCCGTCGGGGTATCCGCCTTCGCGTTCGCGCGGCGCGTCCTGCCGGACCTCAGGGGCGAGCCGGGGCGGATCGACGTGCCGGGAGCGGTCACCGCTCTCGGCGGGCTCTCGTCTTTCCTGCTTTCCGTGAACCGCATCCAGCAGGGCGGCGTCGATGCCCTTGCGGCCGTCCTTCTCGCGGTTGCCGTCCTCCTCGCGGCGTCTTTCGTCGCGATCGAGCGCCGGGCGCCGCAGCCGCTCGTCGACCTTCGTCTCTTCCGGAACGCCGCGCTCGGGCTCGGTTGCCTCGCCTCCGTCATGAACTTCATGGCGCAGTACGTCGTCGTCTTCGTGACGCCGTTCTTTCTCTCCCGCGTCCTCCACGAGGAGCCGGGACGCGTGGGCCTCGTCCTGACGGCCTTTCCGCTCACCGTGCTCGCGGTCGCGCCATTCGCGGGCGCGCTGTCGGACCGGATCGGCACGGTGGCGCTGGCCGTGGGCGGCAGCTCGGTGTGCGCGATCGCGTGCCTCGTGTTCGCCGCGAAGCCCGAGGGCGGCGGGAACCTCCCGGTGATCCTGGGACTCGTCGTCTTCGGGCTCGGGACCGGAGCCTTCCAGTCGCCGAACAACAGCGCGGTGATGGGTTCCGCGCCCCGCGAGCATCTCGGCGTCGTGTCGAGCCTGCTCGGCACCTCGCGCAGCGTCGGGATGGTCCTGGGCGTCGCGGCGGCCGGCGCGGTCCTCTATGCGGCGGTTCCGGCCGGCGTCCTCAAGGCGCCGAATCTCGGTCGCCCGGAGGCGGCGGCCTTCTCCGCCGGCCTGCGGTGGGCCTATGCCGCGGCGGCCCTCTTCGCGTCGACCTCGGCACTTCTGTCGGCCCGCCGGGGGCGGCGCGACACGCTTCCCGCGGACGCCTAGGCCGCAGCCTCGCGGTCCTTGAGCTGGAGCGCGTAGAGGCGGGCGTACAGGCCGTCCTTCGCGAGGAGCTCCGCGTGCGTCCCGGACTCCTTCACCTCGCCGTGCGAGAGGACGAGGATCTCGTCGGCGCGCACGATCGTCGAGAGGCGGTGCGCGACCACGATCGACGTGCGGCCCGAGAGGACCCGGGCGACGGCGCGCTCGATCGTCTTCTCGGTCTCGGGATCGACCGAGGACGTGGCCTCGTCGAGGATGAGGACGCGCGGGTCGCGCGCGAGCGCCCGGGCGAAGGCGACGAGCTGCTTCTCGCCGACGGAGAGGCCGCCGCCGCGCTCGGAGAGCTTCGCGTCGAGGCCGCCCGGGACGCGCGCGAGGAGCGGCGCGAGGCCGACCTCGATGCAGGCCTCCTCGATTTTCGCGCGCGGCATGTCGGGATCGAAGAAGGAGACGTTCTCCGCGATCGTCCCCGTGAAGAGGAACGTGTCCTGGAGAACGATGCCGAAGTGCTCGCGCAGGCGGACGGGGTCGTACCGGCGGACGTCCGTGCCGTCCACGAGGACCTGCCCCTCCGTCACGTCGTAGAAGCGCAGGAGGAGGTTCAGGACGGTGGTCTTGCCCGCGCCCGTCGCGCCCACGAGAGCGACCGTGCGCCCCGGCGGCACGTGGAACGAGACGCCCTTCAGGATCTCCTCGCCCTTCTTGTAGGAGAAGCGCACGTCCTCGAAGGCCACGTCGCCGACGAGGGGTCCCTTCGGGGCCACCGGATCGGCGGGAGCCGTGACCGCCGCCTGCGCGTCGAGGAGCTGGAAGATCCGCTCGGAGGAGGCCATCGCGGCCTGCAGGATGTTGTACTTCTCGGAGAGATCCATGAGCGGGCGGTAGAAGCGCTTGCTGTACTGGAGGAACGCCACGACCGCGCCGAGCGTCATGCGGCCGCGGACCACCTCGCCGCCGCCGTACCACACGATCGACGCCATGCCGACCGCCGAAAGGAAGTCGAGGGCCGGGTAGAAGACCGAGTAGTAGAAGATCGAGTCGAGGTTCGCCTGCCGGTGCGCGTCGTTCACCTCGGCGAAGCGCTGGCGCGAGACGGGCTCGTGGCGGAAGAGCTGCACGACGTTCATCCCGGAGATGTGCTCCTGGAGGAACGCGTTCACGCGGGCGATCTTCACGCGCACGTCGCGGTACGTGTCGCGCGCGCCCTTCCGGAACCAGTTCGTCACCCAGAGCATCGGCAGGAGGATCGCGAACGTGATCGCGGCGAGCGACGTGTCGAGCGCGAAGAGGACGGCCACGATTCCCGCGAGGGCCGCCACGTCGCCGAGGAGCGCGACGAAGCCGGAGGTGAAGAGCTCGTTCAAGGCGTCGACGTCCGTCGTCAGGCGCGTCATGAGCCGGCCCACGGGAGTGCGGTCGAAGACGGCGATGTCGGCGCGCTGGAGGTGGGAGAAGATCCGCGTCCTCAGGTCGAACATCACGCCCTGGCCCATCTGCGAGGTCCAGAAGACCATGACCATCATGAAGACGAACGCGAGGACGGCCGTTAGGACCCAGAGCGCCGCGATCCACTCGACGCCGTGCCCGGCCCTCAGGTCGATGCCGAAGAGCCGGAAGAAGCCGTCCACGCCGCGGGCGGCCGGCCCGGCTCCCGTCGCCCCTCTCGTGAGCAGCAGGTCGATCGCTGCCGCCATGAGCAGCGGCCCCGCGAGTTGGGTGAGGGACTCGAGGAGCAGCATGGCGACGGACCCGACGACGTAGCGCCGGTACGGGCGGGCGAGCGCGAAGAGCCGCCGCGCGAGGCGCAGCTCGAAGGCTTTCCCGAGGACCTCTTCGTCGTGAGGAGTCTCGGCCATCAGGCGGCCTCCATCTCCTCGGCGAGGCGCTGGCGCTCGGCGATGGCCGCGTAGACGCCGCCCTTCTGGAGCAGCTCTGCGTGCGTCCCCGTCTCGACGATCCGGCCGCCGTCGAGGACGGCCGCGACGTCGGCGTTCTGGAGGGTGGACAGCCGGTGCGAGACGAGGAAGACGGTCCTCCCGCCGGAGGCGGCCTTGAGCGTGTCGAGGATCTTGGCCTCCGTCTCCGTGTCGACCGACGAGAACGCGTCGTCGAGGACGAGCACGGGGGCTTCCGTGAGGAGCGCGCGCGCGAGCGCCGCGCGCTGCTTCTGTCCTCCGGAAAGGGTGATGCCGCGCTCCCCGACGAGAGTGTCGAGCCCCTTCGGGAACCGCGCGACGTCGGGCGCGAGCCCGGCGGCCTGGACGGCGCGCTCGATCTCCTCGCGCGTCGCCGACGGGCGCCCGAACGCCACGTTGTTCGCAAGCGTGTCCGAGAACAGGAACGTCTCCTGCGGCACGACGACGACGTTCCTCCGGAGAACCGGCAGCGGGATCTCCGTCAGGTCGCGGCCCCCGATGAAGATCGTGCCCTTCGGCGGATCGTCGAGCCTCAGGAGAAGGCTCAGGAGAGTGGACTTGCCGGCGCCGGTGCGCCCCACGACGGCGACCGTCGTGCCGGGAGAGACGCGGAACGTGACGTCCGAGAGGATCGTCCGCTCTCCGTGCGCGAACGAGAGCCCCCGGAACTCCACGTCGCCGGGCAGGCGCTCGCCGGTGTCCGCCTCGAAGGGCTGCGGTGCCGCGTCCCAGATGTCCACCATGCGGTTCCACGAAGCCGAGCCCCGCTGCCAGAGGTTCACGACCCAGCCGAGCGCGGTCGCCGGCCAGATCAGCTCGATCATGTACAGGTTGAACTCCACGTACCGCGCGACGGTGAGCTTCCCGGAGAGGATGAAGCGCCCCCCGGCCCAGAGCGTGAGCGCGAAACCGACGCCGACGAGGAGCTGCAGCAGCGGGAAATAGAGCGCGTTCAGCCGCGCGAGCCCGAGGTTGCGGCGCTTGAACTCGCGGTTCTTCGCGTCGAACCGTGATTCTTCGCTGGCCTCGCGCGCGAAAGCGCGCACGAGCCGGGCGCCGGAAAAGTTCTCCTGCGCCTCGGCGGAAATCTCGGCGAAGAACTCCTGGATCTTCGTGAAGCGACGGTGCGTGGCCTGGCCCATGACCTTCGTCGCGATGGCGACGATCGGCAGGACCGCGAGGGCGACGCCCGTCAGGGCGGGCGACACGACGAACATGAGCGTGAGCGCCACGCCGCCCACGAAGAACGTGTTCGCGGCCTGCATGATCCCGGGCCCGAGCAGCATGCGGACGGCGGAAAGGTCGTTCACCGCGCGGCTCATGAGGTCGCCCACGCGGTTCTTCCGGTACCACGGCGCGGGCAGCCGCAGGAGGTGCTCGAAAAGGTCCTGCCGCATCTCGTACTCGATGTCGCGCGAGGCGCCGATCAGGATGCGGCGCGTGAGGAAGAGGGCGACCGCGTCGCCCACCGCGAGGAGCACGATGAGCGCCGCGAGGCGGAGGAGCCGTTCCTGGGTCACGCCGGTGCCGAGCTCCTCGATCGCCCGCCGAACGATGCCGGGCATTGCGAGAAACAGGCCCGTCGAGACGAGGATCGAGGCGAACCCGCCCACGTAGACGCCGGGACGGCGACGGAAATAGCTCAGGAAGCGGGGGAGGTCTCTCATCGGGAGAAGCGGGGCGCGAGGAGACGGAGCCGTTCCAGGGCCGCCGGCCGAAATATACAGGACGCCGCTGATGCCGACGCATCATGGACGCCGTCCCCCGCAGGCCCCAATAGAGAGGAGGGAACCTATGAGTGTCCCGATCGTCCTATTCGCCCTCCTCGCCCTGGCCCTCCTGACG
>DATGDV010000258.1:0-5717 GCA_035310685.1 Thermoanaerobaculia bacterium | reverse complement strand
CTGACGTTCCCGGCCGGGGCGGCGTTCGAGCTCAGCGCGAGCGCCGGCCGGAGGGGCGAGATCGTCTCCGACTTCGAGGGAGCGGGCCCGATACGCTCGTCCCGCCACTGGGGCGCTCGCTCCTCCGCGACCGTCAACGGCGGCGGCCCGCGCGTCACGCTGTCCACGCACAAGGGAAGGGTCTTCATTCGCCGCGGCTGAGCCCCTGAACGTAACCTTCCGGCCGTCGCGCCGTCATACTCCCGTGAGTGCTGCCGTTTCGGCCGTTCCGGCCTTGGAGGCGTGGGTGGAAGCTCCCGGCGCGAACCCGGACCAGGAAGCGGATCTCGAGTCCATGGAGCAGGTTCGCCGCGGGGAGGCCGCTGGAGCGGCCCGCCTCTTCCAGCGCTACGCGGCGCCTCTCCTGAGGTTCACCGGACGCATCCTCGGCGACCGCGCCGAAGCCGAGGAAATCACCCAGGACGTCTTTCTCAAGCTCATGGTGCGGGCCGATCAGTACGACGGCCGCGCCCCGGTGTCTTCGTGGCTTTTCGCGATCGCCACGAACGCGTGCCGCGACCGCCTGCGTCGGTCCGTGCGCCGGCCGAGCGTGGCGCTCGAGGCCGTGGCCGAGGCGAGGGCGCCCGGACCCCCGGTGGACGAGCGCCTCGCCGGGCGGCAGCGGCGCGAGGCCGTGCGGCGCGCGCTCGCGGAGCTCTCTCACGAGCAGCGCGAGGCTCTCGTCCTCGCGCGCTACCACGGAATGCCTTACGCGGAGATCGCGCGGACGCTCGACATCAGCGAAGGCGCCGTGAAAACGCGGATCTTCCGGGCCATGGAGACGCTCAAGGCCCACTTTTCCGAAGGAGACTCGTCATGGAATGCCGCCAGGCTCTGAAAATCAGGGACCTCGTCCTCGTTCGCGTCGCCGGGTCGCCGGCGACGGAAGAGGACAGGGCCTTTCTCGCCTCCCATCTCGCGTCGTGCGCGGAGTGCCGGGCGGAAGCGGCGGGGATCGAAGACGTGTGGGCCCGGCTGGGCGACGACGATGGGGCGGATCTCGCCCCCTCGGCGGAGTTCGTCGCGCGCACCTCGGCGGCCCTCGCGAGCGTGAACCGCAGGAACGTGGTCCCGTTCCGAGAGCGTCGGACGGCGGACGCGCTCCTGAAGGCAGCGGCCCTGCTCCTCGCGGGAGGGCTCGGGTTCCTCGCCGCTCGAAGCGGGGATCGCCGGCTGCTGTTCACGGGCACCGCCGCGGTCCCGACGCCGGGCGGCCGCGGCGAGAGCGTGGCGCTGGTCGCGAATCGCACCGTCGACGCCTCGCGGGCCGTGCTCGATCTCTCGAGCAGGCCGCGCCTCGCGAACGCGACGTACCGCGCCGCGGAGGAGCCCGGGAAGATCGCGGTCTCGTTCGACGTGACGACCCGGTACACGGTCGTCGGGCGCCCGGAGGACAAGGGCGTGGCGGATCTCCTCGTCTCGCTGATGTCGGGCGCCGCGGAGTCCGAGGGCGCGCGGGGCCGGGTCCTCGACTTCGTGTCGGCGACGACACGCGAGGGGGCCACCGTCTCTCCGGAGGTCGTGAGCCTTCTCCGGCGCACGCTCGAAGCGGACAAGAACCCGGGAGTGAGGAAGAAGGCCGCCGAGGCGCTCGTGCAGATGCCGCCCACGCCGGAGATCCGGGACGCGCTCGCGCACGCGTTGAGGACGGATGCGAATCCCGCCGTGCGGATTCTCGCGGTGGAAGGGCTCGCGAAGTCCGCTGCGGTGCTGAAGGATCAGACGACGATCGAGAGCCTCCGGCAGAAGGCGGGAGACGACCGCGAGAACGGGTACGTTCGCAGCCAGGCCGCGCTCGCCCTGAAGCGGCTCGAGATCTGATGGCGATACTTTTTTCCCACGAAAGCGTCTTGTCAGCATGAGCACGACCTTCTTCTCCTCCCCTTCGAAACGGACGCCGACGCGCCACACGGGCCGCGTCGCCGTCTGGGCGCTCCTCATCGCGGCTCTCGTTCTCCTCACGCTCGCCGCCGGGCTTCGCGCCGACGCGCGGGAGCATTCCGCCCGCGCGAGCCGGACGGAGAACTTCGTCGCGTCGGGCAACCTCAAGTCTCTCGCCGTCGAGAACGTCAACGGCAGTGTCGAGATTCTCTCCGGCGCTCCGTTCCGGGCCGACGTCGACGTGACGGCCTACGCGTCCACCGAAGCGATCGCCAAGAAGAGGCTCGGGGACGTCACGGTGCGCTTCGAGAACGACAAAGGCGAGCTTTCGCTCTACACCGAGGAGCCGGGCGTCAGCGTCCGGCGGAGCCGCCGCGGCTGGAACGTCCACAGCGACCTCGACGACCACACGTGGCGGACCGAGGTGAAATACCGGATCACGGCGCCCCCGGGCCTGTCGCTGAACGTCTCCACGGTGAACGGCGCCGTGAGCGTCCTCGACGTGGCGGCCCCCATGGACCTCTCGACCGTGAACGGAAAGATCGACGTCACGCGCGCACGCCGCGAGGCGAAGCTCGCCACCGTGAACGGCGCGATCCGCGCCACGTTTGCCGAGCTGCAGAAGGGTGTGAGCGTGGACGTCCGCACCGTCAACGGCGGCATCGAGCTCACGCTGCCCGCGAAGGCGGGGTTCCGCTTCCAGGGCCACACGATGAGCGGCGAGATCCTCTCGTCGTTCGCGCTTCCGGCGGCGGCGGACGACGACGAGGCCGCGCGCGCGCGCGACGAGGCGAGGGCCGCGCGGGACAGGGCTCGCGCCGATCGGGACAAGCTCAAAGCGGAGATCAGGGAAAAGAAACATAAGGCCAGGAAGAGCGAGGAGGGCGACGACGGAGTCATCGACCTGTCCGAGCTGAACGAGGCGCTCTCCGACCTGAACCGCGACATGGCGGAGATGAGCCGCGAGCTGTCCCGGACGATCACGATCCGCATGAACCGTGCGTACGAGGGCACCGTGGGCGGCGGAGGCGCGAACGTCAAGTGCTCGAACCTGAACGGCAGGATCGTTCTCCTGGCCGAGGGGACGACGGAGGCGCAGGCGAAGAAGCTCACGTCCTCTCGCGGGCCGATCGTCACGGCGGTCCCGGCGCCGGACCCCCGCGCCCCCGTCCCGCCCGTTCCTCCCGCGCCTCACGCGGCCCCGGCGCCCGCACCGCCGATTCCGCCGATGCCGGTGGATCCCTGGGGACGCGCGATCTCGAAAGGCGATCTCGCGGGTGACCTCGTCCTCAGCTACGCGCCGAGCGACGTGACGGCCGGCGTGATCGGCGGTCGCGTGAAGATCTCGACGCAGTCTGGCCAGATCCGCGTGAAGGGCGCCGGGAAAGGCGCGGAGCTCTCGACGGCGGGAGGCGACATCCGGATCGAGAGCGTGACCGGCGACCTCAAGGCCACGACGTCCGGCGGCGACATCCGGGCGGGCGCCGTCAGCGGGGACGCCCGTCTCGAGACGGCGGGAGGCGACGTCGTCGTCCGGTCGGCGGGCGGGTCGGTGGCGGCCCGGACCGGCGGCGGCGACATCACGCTGAAGAAGGTGCACGGACCGGTCCTCGCGCGCACGTCAGGCGGCACGATCACCTGTGAGATCTCGAGCGCGGGCGCGCCGGGCGGCGAGCTCGTGACGAGCGGCGGCGACGTGACGGTCACGCTTCCGTCCAACTACCGCGCCGACATCGACGCGCGCGTCTCGGGGGCGGAGATGGAAGCAGACGCCATCTCGTCGCAATTCCCGGAAGTCGTCGTCACGCGCCGGCCCGGCTCGATCTCGGGCGAAGGCAAGCTCAATGGCGGAGGCCCGAAGCTGATCATCCGCTCGACGTCCGGCTCGGTGTCGATTCGCAGGGGGCCCGCGGCCTGACGGCGGCGCCTTCCCGGCGGCGCCCGCTTCGCTACAATGTTGGAGACATGGGCTCGGCTTCACCTCCTCCCACTGTGCGCCCGCCCGCCGTGCGCCCGACTCCGGGCGCCGAGGGGGCGCCGCCGGCTTCGGCGTCCTCGCGCTACCACTTCGCGGACCGCAAGGTCGCGATGGGTCCCTCCGGGACCACGATCCTCCTCGTGATCGCCGCCGTCGCCGTCGGGCTCTGGCTCTACTTCAAGCCGCCGGGCGAGATCGGTCCTCAGGCGCTCCAGAGATACGCCGGCTTCGAATCGAACATGGAGGCCGTCGTCCTGCGCAACTGCTCTCCTCCGGGCTGCGCAGCGGTCTATCTGACTCCGACGGTGGGGACGGGCTTCAAGGAAGCGCTGCCCCTCGCGCTCCAGGTGGCTGGAGAGCTCGAGCAGCAGGGCAGCGAGCTCTTCATCGTCTTCGGCGAGGAGCCTGTCAAGGAGGCTGTCGCGCGCGCGCGCAGCGTCCGCCGGCCCGTCGTCTTCGATCCGAACGGGGACTGGGCGAAAGAGTCGGGAATCGAGAAATCGCCCTACTGGATCGCCTGGCGAACGGGCGGGAAGGTGCGTCTGAGAAGTCAGGAACCGGTTTCAGCCGCGGACATCATGGCCGCGATCCGCTGAGGCGCCCCGATGCCCGCGGAATCCCCCGAAGCCGCCGTCGACTCCCGCTACGCGGCCGCCCTCGGTGACGACGATCCCGTTTCCGTGATGGCCCAGACCCCGGACCGCGTCCGGAGGTTGATCCGCGGGCTGACCGAAAGACAGCTCGAGACGAAACCGGCTCCGGGCAAGTGGTGCATCAAGGAGATCATCGCGCACCTCGCGGACGGCGAGGTCATCTTGGGAAGCCGCTACCGCTTCATCGGTGCCCACGACCGGCCGCCGCTCCCCGGCTACGATCAGAATGCATTCGTCGAACGCCTCGGCCCCATGAACGTGAAGGCGGCCGACCTCGCGGACGATTTTGCCATGGCGCGCGCCGTGAACCTCGGCCTCCTCGATCGCCTGCCCGAGGAGGCGTGGGATCGCGTCGGCGTTCACGCCGAGCGGGGCGAGGAGTCGATCCGGTCCTTGGTGGCGATGTACGCGGGCCACGATCGCATCCACCTCGCCCAGATCGAGACGATCCGGACGGGGCTCTTTCCGAACGCGGGCAGGAAACGCGCGAGGCGAAAGCCCGCGAAAGCGGCCCGTAAAAAGGCCGCGCGGCGCTGATCACGGCCGCGTGGCGCGGGCGGCCCAGCGTGCGAGCGGCGCCGCCGCCGGAGAGACGAAGCGGGAAGCGACGCCCCCCGAGAACACGGGGCGGAAGAGGCGCGAGAGGAAGAAGCGCCGTCCCGCGATCTCGCGGTGCCGGCGAAGGTGGGCGCGCCGGAGCGCCTCGGCGTCGAGGGCTTTCGCGAGAAAGCCGGCGAGAGGAGCGGCAACCGCCTCGCCGAAGAGCAGCGCGAGCGACATGCCGGTGCCTGTGTACGGGTCGATGACGCCGGCAGCATCGCCCACGCAGAGAACGTCACCTGCGAGCGCTCCGTGCCAGCCGAGGTACACCGGCTCCGAAACCAGCGGCGGCCCGGAGACGGGCGTCAGCCCCTCGAGATCGGCCGCGAGGGCGAGGCTCTCGCTCGCAGCCTCGGACAGGAGTTCTTCGAGGGAAGAGTGTGCCCTCTTCGCGACGGTCGCCGTCACGAGGCCCGCGAGGTTGATGCGCCCTTGTTCGACGCGCGAGAGGCCGAGATAGCCCCCTTCGAGGAAATGCAGGACCGCGCGGCCAGAGAGGCGTTCGCCGATGCCAATGAACCGCTTTCCAAAGCCGAACAAGAAGGATCTTCTTCGAATGAAAGCTC
>DATGDV010000257.1:0-5336 GCA_035310685.1 Thermoanaerobaculia bacterium | reverse complement strand
CGAGGAGGCGGTCCCACACGGCCGCGCTGCCCGAGCTCACGGCGTCCATCAGCGCCTGCGTGTCGGCCTGCAGCACTTCCTCGACGGTCTTCGCGGAGGGCTCGCTCGTGCGGCCCTTGGCGCTCTTTTCCGACGCGTGCGCGCGACCCTCGGCGAGAGCCGCGATGGCGAGACCGATCGCCGATGCCGCGACGAGGCGACGGCAAACCTTCGGCCGCGAGTTCATCCAGCACCTCCCGGGCGACGAGCCCGGCCTCATTCTGCGCCCGCGGACTCCGGGCGTGACGACGTCAAAAGGACGATCGTGTAACGTGAGCGCCGCCTCATGGCCGAGACGAGCGCCGCCCCGAGGAGCCCGTGGGCCGACCTCTGGCTCCTCGATCCGGCCGTCGCCTACCTGAACCACGGCTCGTTCGGGGCCTGCCCGAAGGCGATCCTCGAGAAGCAGTCGGAGCTCCGGCGGAAGCTCGAGCGGGAGCCCGTGGACTTCTTCGTCCGCGCTCTGCCGGGCCTCCTCGCGGGGGCTCGCGCGGTGCTGGCCGAGTTCGTCGGGGCGGACGGGGACGATCTCGCCTTCGTCCCGAACGCCACGGCCGGGGTCAACGCGGTCGTCCGCTCGATCGCGCTCGAACCCGGCGACGAGCTCCTCACGACGGACCACGCGTACGCCGCGTGCAGGAAGACGCTCGATTACGCCGCCGCCCGGGCCGGCGCGCGCGTCGTCGTGGCGGAAGTTCCTTTTCCGCTGAACGGTGACGATGACGTCGTCGAGCCGATCCTCGCGGCCGTGACGCCGAGAACACGCCTCGCCATGCTGGATCACGTCACGAGCCCGACGGCGCTCGTCCTTCCGCTCGAGCGGCTCGTCGCCGAGCTTTCCGCGCGCGGCGTGGACACGCTCGTGGACGGGGCGCACGCGCTCGGGATGATCCCGATCGACCTCGCGCGCCTCGGCGCCGCGTATTACACGGCGAACGCCCACAAGTGGCTCTGCGCGCCGAAGGGCGCCGCGTTCCTGCACGTGAGGAAGGACCGGCAGAAGGGCCTGCATCCGATCTCGATCAGCCACGGCTACGCAGGGGGCGAGGCGCGGTTCAAGGACGAGTTCGACTGGACGGGGACGGCCGACCCGACGGCCGGGCTCTGCATTCCCGACTGCATCTCGTATCTCGGCGACCTCCTCCCGGGCGGCTGGCCGGAGCTGATGGCGACGAACCACGCGCTCGCGCTGAAGGCTCGCGCGGCGATCTGCCGGACGCTCGGCGTCTCGCCGCCCGCGCCCGAATCGATGCTCGGCGCGATGGCGTCGATCCCGCTCCCCGCCGCCTCGCCCGGCAGCCCCGCCCATCGCCTCGACCGGGAGGGGCTGGCGGATTGGATGCGCGCGCGCGGAGTCGAGCCGTGGTTCTACGACTGGCCGGTCGGCCGCGGAAAGCTCGTGCGCGTCTCGGCGCAGCTCTACAACACCGAGGCGCAGTTCGTCAGGCTCGCGGCCCTCCTCGCCGAGGCTCTCGCGTGACGGCGGAAGCCGGGAAGATCGACGCGCGGCTCGGAACGTTCGACACCGCGATGGTCGTCGTGAGCCTCGTCGTCGGCATCGGGATCTTCCGGACGCCGGCGATCGTCGCGCGGGAAACGGGGACGCCGGGCCTCTTCCTCCTCGCCTGGGGAATCGGAGGCCTCGCGAGCCTCGTGGGCGCGCTCGTCTTCGCGGAGATCGGCTCGCGCCATCCGCGCGCGGGCGGCTACTACCGCGTCGTGGCCGACTGCTACCACCCCGGGCTCGCGTTCAGCCTGAACTGGGCGCAGACGCTCATGCAGGGCGCGGGCGCGGCGGGCGTCGCGTTCATCGGGGCCGAGTACCTCGCCGGGCTGCTCCTTCCGCCGGAAAAACGCGGCGAGAAGAGCGTCCTATTCGTCGCGCTCTGCCTGATGCTCGTCCTGCTCCTTTTGAACGGCCTCGGAATCCGCGTCGGCGCGGGGACGCAGAACGTCCTCTCGATGCTGAAGATCGTCATGATCGTGGGCCTGGCGGCCGCGGCGCTGACCCTCGCTCCGAAGGCCGCGGCAATGTCCGGCGCCGCTCGCGCGCCTGCGGTCCCCGCCGCGGGCCTCGCCGCCGCGCTGATCCCGGTCTTCTACGCGTACGGCGGCTACCACATGACGATGAATCTCGGCGCGGACGTGAAGGACGCGAGGAGACGGTTCCCGATTGCCGTCACCGCGGGAATGCTGACGGTCGTCGGCCTCTACCTCGTCCTGAACTTCGCGTACGAGAGAACGCTCGGGGTGGGCGGCGTCGCGGAGTCGAATCTCGTCGCGGCCGCCCTTGCCCGCGCGAGCCTCGGAGGAGTCGGCGAAGCCATCGTCTCGGCCCTGATCTTCCTCTCGGCGGCGGGCTTCGTGAACGCGACGGTCCTCCAGATGCCGAGGAGCTATCACGCGATGGCCGAGGACGGCGTCCTGCCGCGCGTCTTCCTGCGCGTGCAGGCCAGGACACAGGTCTCGATGGCGGGCCTCCTCCTCTTCGGCGCGACGATGCTCGTGCCCGCGTTCCTCCTCGGCTCTTTCGAGAAGCTCCTCAACTACGTGATCTTCACGGACATGCTCACGCTCGTCGTCGTCTCCTCGACGCTGTTCGTCCTGCGAAAGCGCGGCGAAGGCGGAACCGGGACGTTCCGGATCCCCGGGTTTCCCGTCCTCCCCGCGCTCTACGTCCTCGCGCTCGGGGCCGTCGCGGCGCACGTGGCGATCAGCGAGCCACGCCTCGCCCTCGCTGGCACTGCGATCCTCGTCACGGGGTGGCCGCTGTTCCTGCTCGGGCGAAAGTTGTCGCGCGGTCTGGCCTGACGCGGCCGGCGCCGGGAGACCTCACGGCGGGCCCGCGAGGTCGATCGCTCCCTTCGATTCCCACCCCGCGATCTTCCCGTCCCAGATTCCCTGCTGCGTCGTGTTCGTGCCGTGGTTCGTGTCGTCGTCGTACTGCTTGTCGAGGAAGCCGGACCTCTGGTTGCGGTACCAGTCGAATCTCGCGCTCGCCGCCTTGTTGAAGGCACCGGGATCGTCGGCCCTCAGCGCGGCGAGCTCGGTCTCGATCTCCTTCGCGACCAGCTTCTGCATGATCCAGTGACCGCGCTCGTGCTCGAGGAGAGCGTCCGTCTTCTTGGCCGGCCTCACCCAGCACTGGAGCTTGTCCATCTCGAGCGTGACGTCGACCTTGTCGAGACGGTACTTCTCGCCGTCCTTCACGAGTTTGGCGTAGCCGAGCGTGAACTTCGGCTTCGTGAACGCATCCAGGGAAGAGGCCGGGGGCACGGGCCCCGTGTAATGGCTCCACTTCAGGTCCTTCGGTTCCGGGACCGCCGTGACGGACATCAGCTCACCTCGATCATCCCGAAGAGATGCAGATGGCGCCGGATTATCTCCCGGCCAGCTCCTCCACCGCGGCGACCGCCTGCGGCGTCGGCGCGTCGTCGGCGCTCTCGATGATCCCGTAGAGACTCAGGAGCTTGCCTTCCAGCGAGGCGCGGCGCCTTCCCCGCGTCGAGTCCGGCTTCGCGGGCTCCTTCGCGAGCCGCTCGAGCGCCGCGCCGACCCGGCGCAGGAGGCCGAGCTGCCCGGCGAGGTCGGCCGGGGACATCTTCACGCGGGGGTCCAGCTTCACCGTCAGGGCCCGCGTGAGAGCCTTCCCGTTCACGGTCAGCTTCACCGTGTACGTGCCCGGCAGGACGTACGGGCCGAGCGGTTCGGCCGGCGTTTCGCCCCGGATCGCCGTCATCGGGTACTCGCGCTGCCTCACGTGGGGGGGCGGGAAGCGCAGGTCCCAGACGAAGCGGTGCATGCCGGGCGTCGCCTGAAGAACGCGCGGAGGGCGCACCCAGTATTGCGCGATGATGAGGGGCTCGACGAGCGGCTCCGGCGGATCGTCGCTCGAGAAGCGGCGGACGAGCGCGCCCTTCTCGTCCAGGATCTCGAGCGTCACGGGCGCCGCCGGCCTGGCGGGGAGAACGTAGTCGAGGATCGCGCCGTCGGGCGGGTTCTGGCCCGCGGGCTCCTCGGGCGGGAGCGGCGTGTCGGTGTTGCGGCTGCGGCGCACGCGCGTTGCGATCTGGGGCGCGTAGAAGAAAGGCGCCTCGGAGGTCTTCGCGTCGACCTGCCGGAGCGGCGTGACGTCGTCGAGGATCCAGAAGCCGCGGCCGTGCGTCGCGACGACGAGGTCGTCGCCGTGGACGACGAGGTCGCGAACGGACGTCGCCGGCATGTTGAGGCGCAGCGGCTGCCAGCTCTCGCCGTCGTCGAACGAGACGTGGACCATGCGCTCCGTGCCCGCGTAGAGGAGGCCTTTCCGGACGGGATCCTCGCGGACGGCGTTGACGGGATCGCCCGGAAGGCCTTTCACGATCTCCTTCCAGGTCTTGCCGCCGTCGTGCGTGCGGTAGACGTGCGGCGTGAGGTCATCGAGGCGGAAGCGGTTGATGGCCGCGTACGCGGTCAGGTCGTCGAAGGGCGAGGCGTCGATGAGCGACACCTTGCTCCAGGCCGTGAGGCCGGGCGGCGTGACGTTCACCCACGACTTTCCGCCGTCTGCGGTGCGGTGGACGAGGCCGTCGTCGGTCCCGGCCCAGATCACGTTCGCGTCCTTCTTCCCGGGCGCGACGGTGTAGATGACGCCGCGGCGCGGCTGCTTCGCCATCTCGGGCTTCCGGTAGATCCCGATCGACTCCGGAACCTCCGGCGCCTCGCGCGAGAGGTCCGGGCTGACGGCGTCCCAGGTCCTCCCGCCGTTCGCGGTCTTGAAGAGGACGTTGCCCGCATAGAAGAGGACGTGCGGGTCGACGGGCGAGAAGAGGACCGGCGCCGTGCGCAGGAACCGGTACTTCTCGCGGACCGCCTCGGGCGAGACGTCCTGCACGTCGCCGGTGGAGTGTCGGAAGCGCGTGAGCTTCCCGCCGTACACGACGTCCGGGTCGAGAGGATCCGGCGCGACGTACCCGTACTCCTCGGCGCCGACGGGGTGCCAGTCGCGGAACGTGATGGCGCCGTCGTCGCCGCGGCTCGCGATCCCGACCGAGCCGCTTTCCTGCTGCCCTCCGTAGACCCAGTACGGAAAGCGGTCGTCCGCCGAGACGTGGTAGAGCTGCGCCGTCGGCTGGTTGTACCAGCTGCTCCATGTCGCGCCCGCGTTCACGGAGATCGTCGCGCGCTGGTCGGCCGCGAGGAGGATGACGTCGGGGTTCTCCGGGTGGATGAAGATCGTGTGGTAGTCGTCTCCGCCCGGCGCGCCCTTCACGGGCGTGAACGTCCTGCCGCCGTCCGTGGACCGGTACGTCGAGATG
>DATGDV010000256.1:0-4301 GCA_035310685.1 Thermoanaerobaculia bacterium | reverse complement strand
TAGCTCGCGACGAAGAGGTCGACGCGGCCGTCGCGGTCGGCGTCGAAGAACACCGCGGACGTGAACGGCCCCGAGAGGCCCGCGAGGCCCCACTCGTCGGTGACGTCACGAAATCTTCCGTGTCCGAGGTTCTTCAGGAGGCGGCACGGCGAGATGTGATTCGAGAGAAAGAGATCCGGAAGTCGGTCCCCGTCCACGTCGGCGGCGACGCCGCCGGAGGCTTCCATCCCGGGCAGGAGGTCGAGCCCGGAGCCCGCCGTGGCGTCGCGGAAATGGCCCGTCCCGTCGTTTAGGAAAAGCCGCGGGCGCCGGCCCGGCACGACGACGTCCACGGCGCCGTCGCCGTCGACGTCGACCAGAAGAACACCCGGGTGGTGGTGCGTCGCGGGGAGGCAGAGGTTCGTCGCCTCCACGGGATCGAGGGGCTCGTGGGTCACGGCGAGACCGCGTGACGCGGCCTCGTCGAAAAGGTGCGGAACGCCGCGCTGGATGGAGGCGGGCCCGCCGACGGCGGAAGCGGAGCGCAGCCTCCAGCCGCCGCCCGCGCCGGTGTCCGACGCGTTGTCGCGGGAGAGCGAGAGGTCGAAAAAAGCGAGCGCGGCGACGCGCTCGGCGCCGCCCTTTTCCGCGAAGCCCTGAAGGCGGACTTCGACGCGCAAGGCCACGTCCGAAGAGGATTTCTTCTGTAGGTCGACGATGCGGATGACCGAGGCGCAGCGGAAATGGCATGCCGACCGCCAGCGCTGCTGCAGCTCCCGCAGGGGCGACGCCGCAGCCGACGCCGTCAAGCCGCCGCCGATTTTCTTATTGCCTTCTAAGAAATCCTCCTCTGGTTTCTTCCCTTCCCGGAGGTCTTCCCTACTCCTTGGTTCTCCGGCCTGGAACTCCTTTCTCAGCTCGCCGACGAAGTCCGACGTGCCAAACGAGTAGTCTTCGAGAGTCGGCATGGGCCGGGTGCCGCCGCAGGCCGCCGAAAAGGCCGCGGCCGCGACCAGCCCGAACGGGGCTGCGGAACGCCGCATCACGCGGCAATGGTAAAACGGGATCGTGACGAAACACGCCGTTTGCGCTTTCGCCGCCGTCGGCATCGCGGCGCTCCTCGGCGGGTGCGCCCACCGGGGCGCCGACGTACCCGACACGCCCGCGACGCGATGGATGCCCTCGGCCGAGGCCGTCCCTCCCGCGCCGACGCCCGCGCCGCCGCCGCCCGGGCTCACTCCCGAGAAACTCCGGGGCCGAACGGTCTCGCTCGCCGAGGCGGTCGACGTCGCGCTCCGGAACAGCCCGATCACGCGGCAGAGCTGGCTCCTCGCGCGCGCCGCCGCGGCTGGCCTCGGAAGCCGGCGCTCCGCGCTCTTCCCCTCGGTCGAGCTCGACGCGCAGATCGCGAGACAGAGGCAGACTTCGTCCGGGGGAACGATCACGACGCTCCTGACGACCTACGGCCCGACCGCGTCGCTGAGCTTTCTCGTCCTCGACCTGGGCGGCCGGTCGGCGGACATCGAGGAGGCCCGGCAGTCGCTCTTCGCCGCCGACTTCACGCACGACGCCGCGATGAACGACCTGATGCTCCTCGTCGCCCAGAGCTATTACTCGTACCAGGGCGTGCGCGCTCTGCTCGTCGCCCAGGAAGCGAGCCTCAAGCAGGCCGAGGAGAACTACGCGGCGGCGAACGAGCGGCACCGGGCCGGCGTCGCGACGATCGCGGACGTCCTCCAGGCCCGAACGTCCCTGTCGCAGCAGCGACTCGCATTCGAGACCGTCAAGGGACAGATCGAGACGGAGCGCGGACAGCTCACGACGGCGCTCGGCGTGCCCATCGATCTGCCCGTGGACGCGGCGCCGCTCGCCGAAGACCAGGACGTCGACGAGGCCGTGCGATCGGTGGACGTCCTCATCGCAGACGCCGGGAGGCTTCGGCCCGACCTCGCGGCGGCGCGGTCCCGCGCCCTCGCCGCACTGAGCCATGTTCGTTCCGTGAAATCGAGCGGCCTGCCGGCGCTTTCGCTGGGCGCCTCCGCCAACCGCACGTGGTTCGAAGGCTCGGATGCCCTGCGGACTCACGGAGACAACTATTTTCTGGGCCTCTTCTTGCGCTGGCCCGTCTTCACCGGCTTCAAGACGGCGTACGACACACGTCAGGCGGAGGCCCTCGCCGAAGCCGCGGGCGCCCAGGCCGAGTCCGCCGCCCAGCAGGTCATCTATCAGGTCTGGAGCAGCTACTACAATCTCCAGACGGCCGTGCAGCAGGTGCGGGCGTCGCGCGATCTCCTCGAGAGCTCGAAGGAGTCCGCGGAGGTCGCACGGGGCCGCTACAAGGAGGGCGTCGGAAGCATCCTGGATCTCTTGACCGCGGAAAGCGCCCTCGCGACCGCGCTCGCGCAGGACGTCAGGAGCCGTGCCGGCTTCCTCCTCGCCGTGGCACAGCTCGCGCACGACACCGGAACAGTCGATCTCGGGCCCACGGGCGAAAAGAAGGGAACTCCATGAACCTCGGGCGTCTCGCCGTTCTCGTTCCGGCGGTCCTTCTCGCGATCTCCTGCGGCGCGAAAGAGAAGAAGGCGGCGGCGCCGCCGGCCCTTCCCGTCACCGCCGGTGTCGTCGAGAAGAAGGACGTGCCGCTCGAGGCCGTCGCGGTCGGGCACGTGGAAGCGTTCTCGACCGTCGCGGTGCGGACGCGAGTGGGCGGCGAGGTCACGAAAGTGGGTTTCCGCGAGGGCCAGGACGTGAAGCAGGGAGACCTCCTGTTCGAGATCGACCGCCGGCCCTATCAGGCGGCGCTCGCCGAGGCCGAGGCGAACCTCGAGCGGGATCGCGCCCGCGCCCGTGAGGCGGAAGAGAACCTGAAGCGCTACGCCGAGCTCGTCAAGAAGGACTACGTCACCCAGGAGCAGTTCTCGCAGGCGAGGGCGAACGCAGACGCCCTGAAGGCCACCGTGAAGGCGGACGACGCCGCCGTCGAGACGGCGCGCCTCAACGTCTCGTACTGCCTCATCGCGGCGCCGATCTCGGGCCGGACGGGCGGACTTCTCGTGCACTCCGGCAACATGATCAAGGCCAACGACGACCGCGCTCTCGTCGTCATCAACCAGGTCGAGCCGATCTACGTCACGTTCTCCCTGCCCGAGGCCGTCCTCGCGGACGTCAAGAAGCGCGCGGCGGCCGGGGCGCTGAAGGTGAGCGCGCTGCCGAACGGGCCGGGCCTGAAGCCCTCCGAGGGCACGCTCTCTTTCATCGACAACACGGTGGATACCACGACCGGTACGATCAACCTGAAAGCGACGTTCCCGAACCACGACCGCGCTCTCTGGCCCGGACAGTTCACGAACGTCTCGCTCACGCTCGCGATCGAGGCGAACTCCGTGGTCGCGCCGACGCCCGCGGTGCAGGCCGGGCAGCAGGGCTCCTACGTGTACGTCATCAAGCCGGACGACACGGTCGAGGCCCGGACCGTCGTCGTCCGCCGCACCTGGCAGCAGTGGTCCGTCATCGACAAGGGCCTCTCGGCCGGTGAGCGCGTCGTGACCGACGGGCAGCTTCGTCTCGCACCCGGGGCCAAGGTGGCGATCAAGACCGAGCTGGTGCCTCCCGCCGCGGCTCCCGCGGAGAAGAAGTCGTGAACCGGAGAGCCGAGCCGCAGGCGAAGGACGCGGGCGCGTGCCGCGGCCGAGCCGGAAGGCGAGGGCGCAGATGAATATTTCCGAGCTCTTCATCCGGCGCCCCGTCGCCACGACGCTCGTGATGCTGGCCATTCTCTTCTTCGGAATCGTGGGCTACCGGCTCCTCCCGGTCTCGGACCTGCCGAACGTGGACTTCCCGACGATCCAGGTGACCGCGGGGCTCCCGGGAGCGAGCCCCGAGACGATGGCCTCTGCGGTCGCGACGCCGCTCGAGCGGCAGTTCACGACGATCGCCGGCCTCGACAGCATGAACTCGACGAGCATCCTCGGCGTCACACAGGTGACGCTCCAGTTCAGTCTGAGCCGCAGCCTCGACGCGGCCGCCCAGGACGTGCAGGCCGCGATCGGCGCCGCCTCGCGCCAGCTTCCTCCCGGGATGCCGAGCCCACCCACGTATCAGAAGGTCAACCCGGCCGACCAGCCCATCCTCTACATCGCCCTCACGTCTCCGACGCTCCCCCTCTCGACTCTCGACGAATACGCCGAGACGATCATGGCGCAGCGCATCTCGACGGTCTCCGGCGTCGCGCAGGTTCAGGTTTTCGGAGCGCAGAAATACGCCGTGCGCGTGCAGGTCGACCCGCAGGCGCTCGCCTACCGCGGCATCGGGATCGACGAAGC
>DATGDV010000255.1:0-5106 GCA_035310685.1 Thermoanaerobaculia bacterium | reverse complement strand
GGTGTCCGAGTGGTTTAAGGAACACGGTTGGAAGCCGTGCGTAGCCGAAAGGTTACCGTGGGTTCGAATCCCACCCTGTCCGCCAGGATTTTCACCCGGGAAAAGTCCGGCACGCCTTTCGCACTCCCTGGTGCGGTGCCCGTCTTCGGTGCCGGAAAGGGGTCTCTTGATGAAGAACGTACTTCGGTCCGCTCTCGCCTGTCTTGCCGCCTCTCTCGCCTTCAGCCTCGCGGCGCCGAAGGCTGCGGCCGCCGGAGGTCCGCTACTCGAGAAGGAGATCGAGGTCCCGCGCGCGACGCGCGTCCCGCTCGACATGACGTGGGAGAAGTGCGCCCTCCTGGACGTCGAAACCCAGAACGATCCCGGCGACAAGGCGGTCCAGGCGGCGAAGGATCGCGATCCGAAGGATCTCACGTTCCTTCTCGTGCGCTTCCGCTACAGGAACACGGACTGGATCGACCACCGGGTGCGCCTGCGTGCCGTCCTGCTCGACGCGGCCGGAAACGTCCTCGCGGACAACGGGCGCACGGGCACGATGGACAAGAACCAGACGGACGACACGCTGAGCTTCCCGATGAAGGTGAAGACCGTGGACTGGCCGAACGCGGCGAAGATGAAGGTCACCGCGAGCTTTCTGAAGTAGACGCCCCTATAATCCGCCGTTCCGATCGGCCGCGGTGAGGTGCTGGAGTGGTTGATCAGGACGGTCTCGAAAACCGTTTTACCCGGAAGGGTAACGTGGGTTCGAATCCCACCCTCACCGCCACTTCGACTCAGCGCGCGGCCAGCTCGGGCTCGAAGAGGCGGTCGCGGTCGGCGATCGCGGCGAAGGCCACGTCGTCCACGTATCCCGACTCGGCCATGCGCGCGAGGCGCCAGAAATCCTCCACGTGCCCGCGGATGCGCGCCTCGGCGTAGTCGCGGGAGACCTCGTTGTCGATCAGGAACGGCCAGTCGGACGACTGAAGGAGCAGCGCCTGCCGCTCGAGGGCCGCGAAGAGCGGAGGGGGAATCCTCTCGCGCCGGTCCTCGAACTTTTCCAGCGCGCGCTCGGCCGCGTCCACCTCGCGCCAGTACGAGGTCGTGTGCTCGTTCCACCAGACCTGGAAGTCGCCCCCGCGCCCCCAGGTGCCGGGCGGCAGTCGCAGGACGACGGGAGTGGGCGCGGCCGCGAGCGCCTCGGAGGCCGTGCGCGGCACGACGCGCTCGTTCCCCGCGAGCCGGGAGAAGACCACCTCGAGGAAGTCCACGCCCTCGAACCACCAGTGCCCGAACAGCTCGAAGTCGAACATCGCGACGACGACCGGCGCGTCGCCTTCGGGCAGAGGCGGCGCGCTTTCGAGCAGCTTGATGAAGTGGTCGGCATGCGATGCGAGGGCGGCGGCGACGGCGGCGCGCTCGTAAGGAAGCTTGTCGCCGAGGTCGAGGTTCGAATCCGTGACGCGCCAGTAGCGGTGCCCGCTCGGGGCTCGCTTCTTGTGGAACTCGAGATAGCGCCCGTCGCCGGGGTAGCCGATCTTGCCGGACCAGACCTGCTGCGACGAGAGAGGGTCCCTTGCGAAGACGCCGACCCGCTCGCCGTGCGCGGCGCGAACCGCGTGGATCCGGTACGGAGACCCGCCGCTCGCCGGGATGTCGGCCTGGCCTCCGTAAGCGGGAACGACCCGGCCGCCCGTGACGAGATGCGTCTCCACGAAGAAGTACTTCAGGCCGCGCGCGGCGAGGAACTCCTCGAGGCCGCATCGATCCTCGACGTGCCCGTCCGCCGGCGACGTCCAGGGACCCCCCGGGCGGTACGCGCACTCGGGCAGCCAGATGCCCCGCGCCTCGCGCTGGAAGTGTCGACGGTGCGCCGCGAGGCCGGCGTCGAGCTGGCGGTCGATGGCGCGGTCGTTCGGGAGGAGAGGCAGGAACCCGTGCGTGGCGGCCGAGGCGATCATCTCGAGAGCGCCGCGCTCGGCGAGCCGGCGGAACGACGGGGTGAGACCGCCCTTTCGCCCGGCGAGATCAGAGCGCAGCTCGTCATAGAAGGCCGACCAGAACGCGGCGACGGACGCGGCCGACGCGTCGCCGCCCGCGGAAAAGCGCGCCTCGTCCTCCCGGGCGGCGCGCGTGCGCTGCCCCAGATAGTCCTCGAACCCGCGGGTGAAACGTTCGTCCGCGAGCTGCTCGGAGAGCACGGGCGTCATCCCGACCGTCGCCTTCACGGGGATCCCGGCCGCGAGCAGCCGCTCGACCGCGATGAGGAACGGCTGATACGTCTCGGCCGCGGCTTCGTAGAGCCAGTTCGCGCCGTGCGGCCACGTTCCGTGCCCGAGCACGTCCGGAATGTGGCCGTGCAGCACGAGGACGAGCGTCACGGGAGGCCGCATGCAGGGCGGCGATTCTACGCCGGGGCCTGCCGGGCCCTTCGGAGACTCGCGGGCGACGACGCGGGGCCGGGCGGCCGGAAGCGCACCCAGCCGTCTTCCGGAATCGACTCCTGCGTGCGGCCGTCGGCGTCGAGCAGCGTGACGCGGAACGAAAGCGGCGTGTGCGCGCCCGCTGAGCAGGGCAGCCGCACCTCGAGCACACGGTCCAGCCCGACCTTGAGGCCGCCGTCGCTGGTCACGCCGGGCGAGAGGCGGAGGTCGGTCGAGGCGGGAGCGCCGCCGTCACCCGAGGGCTGGAGCTCGACACGCAACGTCCGGCCGTGAAAGACCGCTGCGTCCTTCTCGGGGTCGAGCCTGAGAAATAGCGTATCGCCTGCCGCGGACGCGCCGAAGAGAACCTGCTTCACGAGACCCGTGGCGCGGTGCATCGTGCCGCGGCTCCCGCCCCGGACGCAGCCCGCCCCAGCCCATTCCGCCTCGCTGGCGCGGCCATCCACCTCCGGCCACAGAGCGCTTCCGGGCGGCATGACCTCGGGGCCGTGCATGGGATCGACGGGCTCGAGGAGCTCGGGCGGCACGGAGCGCCCCGCCGCCCGATACGCGGCGGCGACGTGCTTCCGGAAGAGGGCATCGAAGACGGCATCGTGCGCCGAGGAATGATCGTCGCCGAGCCACCAGAACCAGTCGGACGCTTCGGCGGCGAAGAGCGCGGCCTTGGCCGCAGCCGGCGTCGCGTCCCCGTTCAGGACGTCGGCGGGGGAGACGACGGGCGCGGCCGCGATCGCCCCTCCGAGGGCCTCGCGCGCGCCGTGGAGAAGGCTCCAGGCCTTGTTCTTCGGTGTCGCGCCGATCCAGGTCGCGAGATTCCCGTCGACCCACGAGCCTGCGACGACGCGTTCGAGGCTCGACGGCGGCGCCGAGAGGCGCGCGAGGGCTTCCGTGGGCGTGAGGACCTCGAAATCCTGCCGCGCCGCCAGAGCCGCCGCGAGCGCGCGCAGGAACGGCGCGCCGTTGTCCGGGTAGGACTCCCAGGCGTTCTCGCCGTCGAGGATCACGGGGACGACGAGCTCGGCTTCGGGCGCCGCCCCCCGGATCGAGAGCAGGCGGGCGACGAAGTCGGCGGCGGCGTCGGCGGGATTCCACGTCGCGTAGGAGAAGCCGATCCGGTCCGAGAGGATGCGGTCGCGAAAGAAGACGGCGGGCGAGGGGACGCCCGTCAGGCGCCACGGCCGGAATACCGTGCGTGCGCGATCGCCCTCGCCGAAATCGCGTCGGCCGGCGGGCAGCGACTGCAGGAGAACGGCCTCGTCCGACGCCGTCCATTGGACGCCTGCCTCTCCGAGAAGAGCGAGCGTGCCCTCCGAGAGCGCGCCCTCAGGCGGCCACATCCCGCGCGGGCGGAAGCCGAAGTGCTTTTCGAACGTCGCGAGGCCGAGCGCGAGCTGCGACCGCGCGTCGTCGGAGTGCGAGAACCGAGGCACCGGAACAGGCAGGTCGGGACGCGCGTCGCGCCCCGCGCTCGAGTCCAGGAGAAGCGGCAGGATCGGGTGGTGATAGGGGCTCGTCGCGGCTTCGACGAGACCCGAATCGAAAGCGGCCTTCCACGCGGGGATCACGCGAGAGAGGAACGCCGCCTGGTGATCCAGGAGCGCGTTCTTCTCCGTTTCGGTGAAGCCGTGCCCGCGCTTGCGCAGATGGACGACGAGCTGGTCCTTCTGGAGGGCCGACCCGGACCACGCGAGATGGAACAGGACCACGAGGTCCGTGAGGTCGGAAGGGGACAGCACCTCTCCTGCGTCGGCACGCTTCTGGAGGTCCGCGAGGCGCGGAAACCGCTCGAGGATGCGCGGATGGACGGCGAAGAAATTCTGGCGGGCGAAGCGAACGGCGGCCGGATCCCATTCCGTCGCGGGCATCCTCGCGATGTCGAGGAACGCGTCCGATCCGCCTCGCGCGAGGAGGTCGATCTGGTCGAGGAGCGCGGGCACGAGGTTCGCGGTGTGGTGGATGCGCGGCTCCTCCGAGAGGAGCGCGGGAAGGTCGAAGTAGTCCTTCAGCGCATGGAGGCGCACCCACGGGAGCGCGGGGGGCACTCCGTCGAACGTCGGATACCACGGCTGGTGGAAATGCCAGATGAAGACGACGCGGAGAGGGGGAGCAGCCACGCCCCCCCGTTTTATCGTCCGGGGCGGGCGGACACAAGTTGCATCCGGCTGCTAGAATCCCGGTCCCCGGGCCCCCGGATGAGTTCGGGTCCCGCGCGACGGTCCCCTCCGAACCGTGTCAGGTCCGGAAGGAAGCAGCACTCAGGAGAAAGGCCCGGGCGCCGCGGATCGCCCGGACTCATCGGGGGGCTCGATTCTCTCGCCCCCGATGAGTCCGATCGTTGGGGGGCTGGGGACCTTCAGAACCCCGCGTGAAAACGCAGGCCGTAGATCGTCACCGGGCCGCGGTCTTTGTTGAAGGCGAGGTTCGCGAAGCGCTGGAGATCGGCGGAAAGGGCGAGGACGTGCCCGAACGCCGCGCGGTAGAAGGCTTCGAGGACGGATTCGTTGCTCGCCCGGAGCGTGCCGTCCCCCAGCATGAAGCCGAGTCCCCCCCTGGCCAGGTAGTCGCGATGGTCCGCGCCGGTCCCGTTCCATGCGAACCCGACGCCGAGGAGGTCTCCGGGCCGCTTCCACAGTTTCCCCTCGAGGCTCGCGCCGAACGCGAGCGTCCGCTCGATCTCCGTGAA
>DATGDV010000254.1:0-3869 GCA_035310685.1 Thermoanaerobaculia bacterium | reverse complement strand
CCGACTCGAGCTGGTCGATCTCGACCTTCGTCACCTTGAGCGTGTTCTCGTAGAACTTTCTCTGTTCGTCGGAAAGGCTCATGCGTTCTCCTCGAAAATCCCTTTCGACGGGATCAGGGCTTTACTTCGATGGGGAAGGTCTTCCACATCTTCACCTTCACGCCGTCCTTCGTCGCGGGCTGGATTGTCGCACCCTTCAGCGAGCGCACGGCGGCGTCGTCGACGAACTTGTAGCTCGAAGGCTTGACGACCCGGACCTCCTGGACGACGCCGCGCTCGTCCACGAGCGCCATGAGGAAAGGCGTCCCGATGGAGCCGTCGGCCGCGCGCCTGATCTGACGCGCCTGCGGCGGGAGATTGCCCAGGCTGCCGAGCCGCACGAGCCGCGGCTCTGAAACTCCCTCCCCGGGCCCGACGAGGTCCCCCTCCGAAACCGCCGTGCTCGACGCGGCGGGGATCGCGGGAGGCTTTTCGGGAATCGAAACTTCGACCGGCGGAGGCGGCGTGGGTTTTGGAGCGACCTCCACCGCGATGTCGGCGGGTTTCGGCTCGGGAGCGCGCACGGCCGGCGCGGAGGAAGCTTCGACGCTCTTCGGCGCCGGGACCGAGGCGGTGCTCGCGTCGGCCGGGCGCGGCGGCTCGGCGGCCTTCGCGGGCGCGAGCCCGACGACCGCCGGCGCCTGAGCGGACGCGGTCGCGGGCTTCCCCGCCGTCGCGGCCTGCCTGGCCGCCGCGTCGCGCTGCGCTTTCTCGCGCTCGGCGGCGAGGCGCCGCGCCTCCGCCTCGACGGCCTTCGGGTCGACGATCTTGGCGGGCTCGGGCGCGACGAGAGCGGGCGAGGGCAAGGGCGCCGCCGTGGATGCGCTCGCCGCGGGAACCTCGGCTTTCGGCGCGGGTGCAGCGACCTGAGGCCTGGCGCCCGACCAGCGATCCTTCGTCACGAAGAGAGCGGCGGCGACGAGGACCGCCGCCGCGATGCCGATCCCGGCGAAGAGGCCGGCCCGGCTTTTTTTCGACTCGCCCGCGGCGGGCAGCGCGGGGTGAACCGCGATCTCTCCCACGGCGCGACGGGTCGGCGGCGCGGGAAGCGGAGCGGGAGCCGGAATCGAGGGTCGCGTGGCTTCAGTGCTGCGCGCCTTCGCGATGACGAGGCCCTTCCCTTTCCTCGGAAGGACGTCCGGGGCGGGAGCCGGCGCCGCGACGGGAGAGGGCATGTCGCGCGCCGCGTCGAAGGCCGCGTCGATCTCGTCGTCGGACGCCTGGGACGCCTCGAGAAGGCGGTGCATGTAGATCGCGAGGTCCGCGGGCCCGGGCGAGGGCTGGTACGTGTAGAGCACCGCGTGAAGGTCCTTCTCGAACTCCGACGCGTTCTGGTAGCGTTCCTGGGGATTCTTCGCGAGGGCCTTGAGAACGATCTGATCGACGCGCCTCGGGACCTCGACGCCGCGAGACGTGGGAGGCGCGACTTCGCCTTCGCGGACGCTCTCGAGAATGGACATGTCGGTGTCGCCCTCGAAGAGGGGCCTCCCCGTCAGCATCTCGTAGAGCACCGATCCGAGAGAGAAGATGTCGCTGCGGCGGTCGAGCCTCTTGCCCCAGGCCTGCTCGGGCGACATGTATTGCAGCTTTCCCTTCAGCGCGCCCGACATCGTCGTCGACACCTTGCTCGCGGCCTTCGCGATGCCGAAGTCGCAGAGCTTGATGTCGCCTTCGTCGCTGATGAGGATGTTCTGCGGCGAGACGTCGCGGTGCACGAGATTGAGCTCGCTGCCGTCCGCGGCCAGCCGTCGGTGGGCGTAGTCGAGCGCGTTCGCGATCTTCGCGGCGATGAAGAGCGCGAGCTCGGCGGGCAGCGGGCAGCCTCGTTCCTTCCCGAGCTTCAGAAGCGTGCGAAGGTCCTTGCCCTCGACGTACTCCATGGCGATGTAGTGCCAGGCATCGACCTTTCCGAGATCGTAGATGTGCGTGATGTTGTTGTGGTTGAGCTGCGCCGCGAGCTTCGCCTCGTCCACGAACATCGTCACGAAATCGGCGTTCGTCGCCATGTGGGGCACGATTCGCTTGATCGCGACGATCTTCTCGAAGCCCTGCTCGCCCCTCATGCGCGCCTTGTAGACCTCCGCCATGCCGCCCGCGCCGATCTTCTCGAGGAGCTGATAGCGCCCGAACGCTCCCGGCGACGAGGCGGGACGTGAGACGGGGACCGGACGCGTCACGTCGACCGGCCGCTTCAAGGGGGGCGGCGCGGGCGGAACGGGCGGCGGAAGCGGGGATACCTTCGACCGGACCGTCTCACCCGAGACCTCGCGCGAAACCGCCTTCGGGCGCGAGGGAGGGGCGGCCGCGGCCGTCTTCGGCGGGGGCATCAGCCCCGAAAGCGTGTCGTGCAGAAGCTTGTCCACGGAGGAAACGGTCTTGGCCGCGGTCTCGCCGGACCGGGACGCCGGCTGCGGGCGCGCGGCGAGGCTCGCCATCGCCTGTTCGACGTTCACGCGCGCGGTGCGTTCGGCCGGCCGATCGGGACGCCCTGCCGGGGCGAACGAAGGGGTGGAACCGCTCACGGATTTCTTCGGCGGCAGGAGCCCCGAGAGCGTGTCGTGAAGGCGTTTCTCGACCGAGCTCTGTGCCGGCATCTCGCGGGACACCGGCTTCACGGGCGGCGCCGGCTCGTCGAGCCCCGTCAGGACGTCCGAAAAGATGTCGTCGGCCGACAGGAGCGGGCTGCCCGGATCGCTCGGCGGGCCAGAGGAAGGAGACACCTCGATCCCGGGCCTCAGGCCCAGCGCCATCGCGACCTCCGCCTGGAACACGTCCTCCGAGAACGGCTTCTCGAGGATGCTCGTCGCGCCCACGCGTTGCGCGTCCGCGCGCTTGTTGCGGCCCTTGTAGCCGGACATCATGAGGAGGATGGGCGGCGTGGGACCGGTCGCCTGCATGCCCTTGATCACGTCGGGCGTACGGACCTTGGGGAGCACGGAGGAAATGAGCACGAGATCCGGGCGCGACCTGCGGTACATCTCGAGCGCCTCTTCGCCGTCGCGCGCGATGACGAGCTCGACGGTCTGGGACTGACTGGCCAGGTAATGGCGGATCCGCTCGAGGTAGCGCGGCTCGTATTCGACCAGAAGAAACTTCATGCCGGATTCTCGCGACGGGGACGACGCGCCCGCCCGTGTGCACAACTCCTTTCGGAACAATCTATTATCGTCTGGGTGACCGCCGTGTCAACGAACGGGAACGCGTCCCTCGGCGCGCGCCGCATCTTCTCCGCGCCGCTCGGCTGCAAGGTCAGCCGGATCGACGCCGCAGCGGCCGCTCGCCTCGCCGGCGTGTCCCGAGACGGCGGGCATGCGGCCGGAGCCGCCGGGGCGGACGTTCTCCTCGTGCACGGCTGCGCGGTCACGGATCGCGCCGAAAGGGACGGCCGGCGTCTCGTGCGCCGCCTGCGACGCGAAAATCCTCGCGCGACGCTCGTCGTCTCGGGCTGCCTCGCCGAGAAGGGCGGCGAAGCGCTTGCCGAGATGCCCGAGGTCGACCTCGTCGTCTCTCTCGCCGCGCGCGACGCTCTGCCCGAGATCCTCGACGCGCACGAGGCCGGCCTCCTCCCCGAGCGGCTCGTCACGACCGGGACCGCGGCCCGGGCCGCGCTCTTCGCGATGCCCGCGCGGGGCCGGCCGCCGGAAGCACTCGTCGATCCGGACCGGACGCGCGCGTTCCTGAAGATCCAGGACGGCTGCGAACGGCGCTGCGCGTTCTGCGTCGTGCCGTCCCTGCGCGGAAAAGAGCGCAGCGCCCGGATCGAGGACGTCGTCGACGCCGTGAGGCGCCTCGGAGACGCCGGCGTGCCCGAGGTCGTCCTCGCGGGAATC